>JAUJMI010000338.1 GCA_030446945.1 Longimicrobium sp.
GAGATGAAAGGATTCCAGCAGGCGCGGAAGGCGCGCGCGGGCGTCGGCGGAGCGCGCGCCGAACAGCACGTTGCCGGAGACGGAGAGGTGCGGGAAGAGGGCGGAGTCCTGGAAGACGAAGCCGCAGCGGCGCTCGCGCGGCGGCACCCACACCCGCCCCTCCCGCGACACCAGCACCCGTCCGCCGAGCCTGATCTCCCCCTCGTCGGGCCGCTCCAGCCCGGCGAGCAGGCGTAGCGTCATCGTCTTCCCCGCGCCCGATGGGCCAAAGAGGACGAGCACTTCGTCGCGCACCTGGAAGTCCACCTCCAGCGTGAACTCCGGGAGGCGGCGCGCCGCGCGGATTACGAGCACCGCTACCGCCCCGCCCTGCGCTGCCAGCGCGGGGTACGCCGGCGCGTCCACACGTTGAGCCCCACCACCAGGATCATGCTCAGCGCGCTGATCCCCAGGGCGTAGAGCCCCGCCGTCCTCAACTCCCCCGCGTCCGCCAGGAAGTAGATGGCGAGCGGCACCGTGGTCGTCTCGCCGGGGATGTTGCCGGCCACCATCGCCGTCGCGCCGAACTCGCCGAGCGAGCGGGCGAACGCGAGCGCCATCCCCGCGACCACGCCGGGCCAGGCGAGCGGGAGGGTGACGGCCAGGAAGACGCGCGCCTCTCCCGCCCCGAGCGTGCGCGCGGCGTCCTCCAGCCGCGGGTCGACGGACTGGAAGGCGGCCTTGGCGCTCTGGTACATCAGCGGGAAGGCGACCACCGCGGCCGCCAGGATCGCCGCGTGGATGGTGAAGACCACGCGGATGCCGAACGCCGATTCCAGGAAGCGCCCCACGGGCCCGTTGCGCCCCAGGAGCACCAGGAGCGCAAAGCCGGTCACCACGGGCGGGAGGACGAGCGGGAGGAGGAAGAGGCCGTCCACCAGGTCGCGCCCCGGGAAGGCCTGGCGCGCCGTCCAGCGCGCCGCCAGCGTTCCCAGCACGAAGACGATGGCGAGCGCGGAAAGCGCCACCCGCAACGAGAGCCAGACCGGCGTCCAGTCGAACACGCTCACCCCTCCACCCGGAACCCGCGGCGCCGCAGCGCCGCGCGCCCCGCCGGGCCCAGCAGAAAGGCGAGGTAGGCGCGTGCGCCCTCCGTATTCGGCCCGCCGGTCACGACCGCGACGGGGTACACGATGGCCCGGTGCGATCCCACAGGCGCCACCGCGGCGACGCGCACGCGCTGCGTCACCGCCGCATCGGTGCGGTACACGATTCCCGCATCCGCGTTGCCGGAGGAGACGAAGGCGAGCACCTGGCGGACGTCCTGGGCGTACACCGCCTTCGCGCGCGCCGCGTCCAGCACCCCCGCCGCACGCAACGCCTCCTGGGCATACTCGCCCGCGGGAACGGATGCGGGCGCGCCCAGCGCGACCCGCCGCACCTCCGCCCGCGCGAGGTCCGCGAAGGCGCGCACCGACGAGCCCTGCGGCGAGACGATCAGCACCAGCTCGTTACCCGCCAGCACCCGCCTCGTGGCCGCATCCACCCGCCCCGACTTCGCCAGAGCATCCATGGGCGCGGCGGCGGCGGAGACGAACAGATCCACGGGCGCCCCCTGCTCGATCTGCTGCCGCAGCGCCCCCGATGCCCCGAAGTTGGTCCTCACCTCGACGCCCGGGTTCGCGGCCTCGTACTCCGCCTCCAGCTCCGTCATCACCTCGCGCAGCGACGCCGCGGCGGACACCGTGACCGGCGCGTCCCGGCGGTCGGCCGCGCACGCGAGCAGGACGAGCGTGAGCGCGAGGAGAACGAGACGCATCGAGGGGTGCGTTCTGGTGGATCAAAGAGACGTGGCGACAATCTGAAAGCTCGGCATCCGTCAAACAACAAAGCAACTGCAATTTCACGCGCGGAGACGCGGAGGCGAGTAGGCAAACCACGCGATACTCTCGGGAATCATCGCGCGCCGCCAAGCGCTCGCGCCGCGGCAGGAGCATCGCGAGACCGCTCACTCGCCGACTCGCTGCGCGCCGTTCGCTTGTGTGCCCATTGCCCAAGCGGCCCGCCTTCTCTGGGCAGGGCCGCTTTCGCGCGTCTCCCCCTCACCTCCCCGCTTTCCGATGATGACTGCGTCGCAGAACGTTCCCACCGCAGACTCGCCCTCCACATCATCGAGATCCATGACGTGGATCTCGTCCGCGATCGCATCGAACGCGTGCTGCGCGCGGTCGGCGAGCGCGGGGCCGCGCTTCCCGGCTATCACCCGGACCACGGCTGGGTGCGTCCTCTGCGGGCGCGACGGCGAGCGGTCCGTCATCTGGAACGATGGCAACCGATCCCGCGGCGGCGTCGACCCGAGACCGCCGAGGAGTACCTCGCGCGCTATCCGCGCGCGGTCGCCCACGTGATCTGCGGCTCCTTGGGCTAAGCGGCGCCGATGAACGGCGCCCGCCATTCGCACGCGACGCGGCACCGGGCGGAGACGAACCGGTGTGAGTGGATCCATAACCCCTTCGGCGGCGATCCACGTCAGTCCGTCCGACTCGCCATCGCCTGTCGCAAGGGTCACCGAGGCTTAATGAGCAGCTACACACGGGCACGCGCGCTGGTCGCCGAGGTAATCGCCGAGGGCCAGCCGCCGGGCTTCTGGCATCCTGGTTCTGACCCCACCAGCCTTGCGGGACGCTCCCCACGCTCAACCTGTAAGCGCAGTCCACCACCGCCCGCCCATCCGCAAGAGACGCCGTGCCGAATGCCAAGAAGCTGAAGCCAGAAGACTGGGACAGCGTGCGCACCATCCAGGCAACCTGGATCCAGGAAGAATCCTGGAACTACAAGATGCCCGGCCAGAACTACGCCTGCTGCGACAGCGAGGGGCTACACCGCTGGACCCTCACGGGCCGCACCGAATACACGATGAGACGGACACGGCTCGGACCGTTCACCTGGCAGGGCCGCGGACAGGCAATGATACGCGCCGACAAGAGCAGACGGTAGGCGGGCACACCACCCGGACGGGATCAACGCGTGGTAATGGCCCGGTCGAGACTATCCTGCAGTTCTCGCCGGAGACTAGAACCTGGCACATGAGCGCGAAACCGCTCCGATGGAAGGTGACGGAAAAGCGGACATACTGCAAACTGGGCACCTCCGTCACGAAGAATAACGGGTGCTGGACCGACCTCTCGTGCTACCCGCCCTCCACGCACCCCGCGGGCTTCCACATCAAAGGCCGGACGCGCACCGTGGATCGTTCGGGAGGGTGTGGCCCGAAAATCCACGAGGTCAGATGGGACATCGTCGGTGAAGCCGTCCCGTGTCGCCTCGTAATCAAAAGCTTCCATCTGGCTGACGACAGCGATGCGTCCAAGGATCTCCGCTTCATCAGCGCCCGCACCCCGATGTGTCGCGGGCGTACCGTCACACTGCGCGGGCACCTGGCCCTCCAGGGCTCTGAAGGTGACGCGATCACGGCAACAAGCCTCGAGGTATTCCAGGGACGCACGGTTCTGGACGCCACGGCCTTTACCCTCGCTCCCACCGCTAGCCGCAGCCTTCTACGAGCACTCCGCAAGGCCGGCGATTTGAACATCGGGACCCGCAAGACGCCACAGGCGCTCTTCCAAACGGACCTCGACCGACTCTCGCTCCTCTGCGCCCGTACGGTCCCGAACGCAAGCCGCATCGGGCTGCGACTCCGCATCCGCACCCGTGGCGGGCTGGAGGCAACGCGGGACGTCACCCCCATCTTTCTCCTCCTCTGCCTCGAGCACGCGCGACGCTCGCTGGAGGTCGCGGCGCTCGACTCTGGTACGGCTACCATCAACGACCCGCCATCCGCGCCCGCTATGTCGTGAGGATCCGCACCTTCTCGGAACTCAGCCTGCGCGACGTCCGCGCAGGCCAGGCTACGCCCGAGGTCGGCGCCTACGTCGCCAACAGCCTCCGAAATGAGATCATGGAGGAGATCCGGCGCGTCACCAGCGGACTGCGACGCACCGGCGCGAAGCGGATGAAAAAGAAGGCGCTTCCTATGAAGGATCTCATCGCCGAGAAGGTACAAAAGCGCTTCGGGAAAGACGCCCACTTCCACGAACTTACCCGAAATCAGCGCAGCCAGATTTTCCGAAAGCTCCGGCCGCTCACGTCCCAAGGTCACGGCGAAGATACCCCCAGTGGCGCGGACAGGGCGGCGCATGCCTGCTTCTCACAGTCTCCCTGTCCGCCTGGACGGTCTGGGCTGCCGAGAACAAGGTGCGCGCCACCTCCACGGAGAGTCTGGTCTTCGCCAGCGGAACCTCATGGCCTGGGTGGCGCCGCGGCCGGTCTCGCATGCGGCCCGGCCGCGCCATTCGCTGCTCCAACCTTGTTCATCCTCGGCGGATTCCTGGGAGGCTACCTCGGCGACGTGGCCGGCGACAATCTGCTGGAGACCGATCTCGCCGCCTGGCTGGATGCGTAAACGCTTGCCACGCTCATCCGCCTACCAACCCCGCCCCTCCCCTCCGCACCACAGTCTCCGCCCTGCACCATGCCACAACCGCACCCGCTCCGCGCGGCGGTCCTGCTGGGCGTCAGTCTGGCCACGCTGTACCGGCGGCTCGCGGACC
>JAUJMI010000339.1 GCA_030446945.1 Longimicrobium sp.
CCTGGCGCGCCAGAGTTTAGAGAGAAACCGCGTCAGAGTTTAGAGAACCCACACTCTTGGATTTCGAGCGTGGTTTTCACCTGGAGAGCCCACCATTGAGGGTGCCGTGGGGGATCACTGAATCCGGTTTTTCGACCTTAGTGTCCGGGATGCAGGCCGAGCGCGTGACAGCGGCCACCACCGGCTGCGCGCGCGCATCCTGGGCGGGTTGGAGCACCCGGTGAACTTCTACTTCGAGCCGGCCGTGGGTGGCATCCTGCGGCGTATCGAGCTGTACCGCTCTCCTCAGCGGCACAAGCGCAAAGCGTGTCGGGATTGGCAGGGTCCGCTCGAGCGTTTGCCGGGCCCAGGCGAGCCTGCTGCGGGTACGATCGCGTCCCACATCGATGGCGTCACACCCACGCGATGGCGCCTGAGGAGGCTGGCGATTACGCACGAGTACTACTCCCACTACGGACAGCACGAGCGAGTCGTGTTTCGGTGGGAGTGATGCGTGGTTCCCTTTGCACTGACACCGGGCAGCAACATTGAGAGAGGCCCTGGCCCGCATCCGCGAGCCAGGGCCGCTTCCGGTATGTGCCGACGCTTCACATCCAGGGCATCGGCGGGACGACGGCGGGTTCGCGGAAGGGGCCGTCGCCCAGGAAGGGGACGGCGCCGCGGCCGTTGAGGTTGTCGAATGAGTAGAAGGAGAAGCCCTGCACTCCCCGCTCGCGCCCGATGCGGATCTGGCGCGCGATCTCGTCGTGCGGCATGCCGGAGGCGATGCCGATGTACACGTGCCGGCCCGTGGGCCGCATCCCCGCCAGGTGGTCCTCCAGCATGCAGCGCCAGTCCGGGTTGGGCTCGCGCCCCGGGCGGCGCAGGTAGGTGCAGGGCTGCTCATTGACCCGGAAGTAGGCCATGGGCACGGCCACGTCCAGCGACCCCTCGCGCGCCCACCCCCAGGTGTCCTGGTAGAACTGCGCGATCCCGCTGGACGACGGCCAGCCGAAGCGGTCGCGGTCGTAGATGGGCCACACCGCGGCGGAGAGCGGGACGCGGCGCACGGCGCGGATGCTGTCGGCGGTCTCGCGGACGGTGCGGCTGACCATCTCGCGCCGGAAGCGGGCCCATCCGGCGGGATCGGCGGCGGGGTCGCGCCCGAAGGCGGCCAGGCTGGCGCGGTCCCACCCGTACCCCGCGCCGGGGTAGCGGATGCGGTCCAGGTGCACCCCGTCCACCGCGTAGCGCCGCACCACGTCGGCGGCGACGCGGGCCAGGTGGGTGCGCACCCCGGGGTTGCCGGGGGAGAGGTAGACGTACTCCTCACCGTTGGGGCACGTCATGGGGCGACGGGCGCGGGTGTGCATCGCCCACTCCGGGTGCCTCACCAGGATGTGGTTGGGCCGCCCGGGCGCGCTCCGCTGGAGGAGCCGGCAAAAGTCGCCTTCCTGCGAGTCCCAGCCGGAGAGCGCGTTGATCCAGGCGTGAAGCTGCAGCCCGCGCGCGTGTGCCTCGCGCACGGCAACTTCGAGCGGATCCCACGACGGGGTGCCGCCCAGCCGCCCGCAGAGGCGCACGGAGCAGGGGTCCAACTCGGAACGGTAGTAGGCGTCCGAGGGACCCCGCACCTGGAAGTAGACCATGTTCAGCTTGGCCCGCGCGGCGCGCTCCATGATGCGGCGCACGTCGGCCGCGGTGCGGTACTCCCAGCGGTTCACCCAGACCACGCGGGCTTCGGCGCGCGGTGGCGCGGGCTCCGGCGCCGGCGGGGTCGGCGCGGGATGCGCCGCCCGCGGGTGCGTGGCCGAGTAGGCCGGCGCGGCGTCTGATGCGCGGGGGGCGGTGCCCAGGCCGATTGCGGCCCCTGCGATCAGGGCCAGCGGCGCGACGGTAAGGACCGCGCGGCGGGTTTGGATCATCGGGTCTTCCTCTGGAGCGGCTTGTCGATCGGTGTGGTCCGCGGATCGTCCGGCGATGCGGTTGCGCTACGGAGCCGTGTGGGCGTCGTTCGCGTGGCGGTCGGATGAAAGTGCTTCCTCAAAATCGGCGCCGCACCCATCGCAGGTCCAGACCAGGGTCCGCGTGGAGGCGGCGCCGGAGCCGCGGACGCGCTTCACCCGCCAGCGGAAGCGGACGCCATCGCAGTGGGCGCACTTCGTCTCGGTCGGGTTCTCGGATGCGGGCATGGGTCCTCGCGAGTGCGGGTGAAAGCGCCCGTTCCGTGCCTCCTCTGCCGGAGGCCTGAAGACGGGGGCCTTTCGGGCGGTACCCACGGATCGCTGGAAGGTGCTGTAGCTACTCCGTTCGTGCGCTCTGGGTTCCGAGGGAGCCTCCGTTCTGAAACGATCGGCGGGTGAGTAGCACTTTCGGACCCGTCCGGGGGTAGACCTTGGAGGCGCATGAACGCCGGCTCTCAGCGCGCGTCGTCCTCAAGTCCGGATTCCCATGGATCTGCTCGCCACCTGGCATGCACGACGGCGGGGCCGCCCCGCCTCCGACCTCCGCACGATCTCCGTGCGCGGGACCGTGCTCGCCCTGCTGCTCTCCGGGGCGGCGGGGTGCGGCGGGGGCGCGCCCGATCGGCCTGCGCCCGGTTTTTCAGGCGAGCTAGCGGCCGGCGCGCGCTACGTGCAGACGCTGGCGACGCCCCGGCCCGCGTCGACGATGACGGACGAGGAGGTGATCGCCGCCGGGTACGTGGAGCGGCTGCGGCTGGGGCTCGGGAGTCCGTTCCGGCTGATGGAGTACGCGCTGCGCGACCCGCGGCTCGCCCCCGGCACGCGCGCGCCGCTGTTGTGGGGGCTGCTGGACGCCACGCGCGCGGGCCGCGGGTACGAACTCGATCCGCGGGCTCTCGCGCGGATCGCGGGCACTTCCGGCGAGTCGGCCACGGCACAGATGCACCTGCAGCTGATCGACGGCGCGGTGCGCGGCGCGGCCGATCCGCGTTCGGGCGAGCTTGCCGTGCGCGAGGCGTACCGGCTGGCCACCGCCAGCCGCACGGTGTCGCCGACGGCGCCGGCGCTCGCCGCGTCGGCCGCGGCGCTGGCCCGCGACCGCGAGCTGGCGCGCCGCGATGCCGCACGCCTGCTGGCGCACGCCGCGCGCAGCGGGAAGCATCCGTCCGCGCTGCTGGTGGAGTGGCGCAGGGCGCGGCGCTTCGAGGTCGAAGCCCCTCCCGGCGCTCCCCGTGCCCCCGCGCTGGAAGAGGCTGCGGCCGAACAGGCGCTGGCGCTCGTGGCGCGGGTGGAGGCGGTGCGCGGTGCGAGCGGCCGCGCGCCGGCGGCGCGAGATGGGCTTCCTCGCCTGCGCCCCGCGGCGGCGCGGCGGCTGGCGAAGCTGGCCCGCGCCCACTCGTACCCCACGCAGTCGCCGGTCTGGATCGCCGTCCATCGCTACGACGAGCACCTGCGGCGCGTCGCGCGGGGCCGCGCCGGCACCCGGGCCGTGGAGCGCCTGCTGAAGCGGGCGCGCACCGAGGAATCCCTCGCGGCCGAGCACGCCGTCATCGGCGCCGCCGCCGAGCCGGTGCGGCAGATGGTGGCGCTGCTGGTGGCCGAGGTGGGGGTGGGGATGCGAGCGTACGCGCAGGAGAGGGTGTGGTATCACGGCTTTGCCGCGCCCTCCACCGCCGACCTGAAGCGCGAGTTCGGGCTGCGCGGGGTGGAGTTCGACGGCGACGTGCCCCTCTCCTGGCGCCCCTACTACCGCCGCGTGCTGGGCGACGCCCTGGCCGACCTCGAGATCGCCGTCCCGAGCCTGGACCTGCGCGGCGCGGCGTTCCGCTTCGGCTCCACGGGGAAGGAAGGGGTCGCGCTCGCCATCCACGATCCGCGCCGGCGCACCATCCACCTTCCGCCCGAGAGCGGGGCGGGCGCCATCGCCCACGAGGTGGGGCACGATCTGGACTGGCAGGTGGCGCACGCGCGGTACGGAACGCGCGCCGCGTACGGCACCGAGTACGCCATCCGCAACCGGCGCGGCGACCCCTTCGCCACGGCCGTGCGGCGCATGCCCGAGCCGCCGGAGGTGCCCATGCGCGGCGGGCCCGAGCTCCAGCGCCGCTACGCACAGCGCCCGGCCGAGATCTTTGCGCGCACCTTTGACGGCTACGTGGCCGCCGTGCTGGCGGAGCGCGGCCGCAGCAACGGCTACCTGACCGCCGCGCAGGACGAGTTTCTCGGCGGCCACGGCCTGGCGTTGCTGCCGGGGGCGCGCGCGGGGGCGGCCGGGCCCTTCATGGAGATGATGACCGTCGCATCGCCCCTCTCGGACGCGTCGCGCCGGGAGTTTTTGGCGGTGTGGGGGGCGGGGCGCGTGCCGAGCGGCTTCGAGGTGGCGAGCCGGATCGTGAAGCGCGCCGGCGCCGGGCCGGTTCCGGGTGTCGCAGTCCGCCCCGCGCCCGGGATGGTCGAGATGCTCCAGGCCGGCGCCGCCGTGCGCGCGGAGGTGGCGGCGGTGATAGCGATCCGCGACAGCGTCGTGGCGGAGTGGAGCGCCGCGCGATCCGCCAACCCGCTTTCCGCGCGCGGTTCCCGCGGAGAGGCGGCCGTGGTGCGCCTGGCGAACGCGGCCGCCGCTGCGCGGGTGCGGGGAATC
>JAUJMI010000340.1 GCA_030446945.1 Longimicrobium sp.
CTCTCGTCTCAGCTCTTATGTCGCTCACGCCAGAAGAGGCCCAACGAATCGCTGATCGTGCGTGGTTCACGACCTCCTTATCCGCGGCGCTCAACTGGCTGTTGGCCACGTTCCGGATTCGTGCCGGGGTGACTGAGATCGCGGGCACGAGCCCGTGGACGTTCGTAGTGACGGGCGGCGTGCTCTTCGGGCTTGGCTACGGTGTTCACCGGATGAGCCTCGTCTGTGGAATCCTCCTCGTGCTCGCATTCGCCATCGACGTCATGTTCAAGCTGGCAACCCGCGGACTCTCGGTTGGCCTGGTCATCACGCTGGTGTTCGGCTACTTCTACGTGCAGGGGCTGCGGGGCGTGCTCGTGCGCAGACAGCTCACGGATCGAACCACGTCATCCACATAGCTGCAGGCCTCGTTCTGTCCAAGGTCGGCCGTGCAGTAGATGCAGGTGTGGTACACAGGAGCGCGGTGGGTGGCGGTTCAGAGCGGCGAGACCACGCCGTTGCGGATGGTCCAGCGCGGGAGGGTGTCGCCGCGGACGTGGAAGTCGGTGGGCTTGGGGGAGGTGAGGATCACCTGGCCACCCTCTTCGGCCTCGATCCACTCCACGATGCGCTGCGAGCGGCCGGGGTCGAGCTCGGCGAAGACGTCGTCCAGCAGGATGACGGACTCGCGGCCGCGCGTCTCGCGGATCGTCTCCGCTTCCACCATGCGCAGCGCGATGGCGGCGGTGCGCTGCTGGCCTCCCGAGCCGTACGTGCGCAGCTCCAGCGGCGATCCATCCGCCGCGTGCGTGGCGAAGCGCAGGTCGTCGCGGTGCGGACCGGCCAGCGTCATCCCGCGCCGCTGCTCGCGCTCGGCCACGCGCTCCAGCTTCTCGCGGAACGCCGCGGCGATGCTGGCGGCGGAGGGCGTGTCCTCGCCCAGTTCGACGGAGGGGACGAGGGCGAGCGTCCCGGGCTGCCCGCCGGCTACGCGGGCGTAGTGCGCGGCGAAGCTGGCCGCGCGGTCCGCCACCCAGCGGGCGCGCGCCTCCAGCACCCGGCTCCCGGCGGCGACCAGCGGATCGTTCCACACCTCCACCAGGGCGGGCGGGCTGGCCTGGCGCAGCAGGGTGTTGCGCTGGAAGAGCGCCTGCCGGTACCGCTGCAGCGCGCCCAGGTACCCCGGCTCCGCCAGCGACAGCACGATGTCCAGGAAGCGCCGCCGCTCCCCCGGCCCGCCGGCGACGATCTCCACGTCGGAGGGCGAAAAGATCACGGCGCCCACCTTGCCCAGCGCGTCGCCCAGCCGCTCCGGCTCGGCTCCGCCGACGGTCACTTTCTTCTTCTTGCGGCGGCGCTCGAAGGCGGCGGCCAGGGTGCGCTCGCTCCCCTCGTCGCCGCGCAGCGTGCCCTCCACGCGGAACACCTCCTCGCCGAAGCGCACGAGCTGCTCGTCGGGCGCGCCGCGAAAGGAGCGAAAGATCTCCAGGTAGTAGACGGCCTCCAGCAGGTTCGTCTTCCCCTGCCCGTTATCGCCCACGATGGCGACCCCCTGCGGCGGGATTTCGAGCACCTGCTCCGCGAAGTTGCGGTAGTTGCGGAGGTGGAGGCGGGCGAGGTGCAAGGGAGGTCGGCGGGCTGGGCAGTGGCGAGTGAGCTCGCGGCAACAACAGCACAAAGTCCGCCTGCGCGCACTCGGGGGCGGGACCCGCCCCGGCGGCGGAATTTCGGCGCCCCAGGAGCCCGTTTCCAGGAGCGTATGAATTCGCCGCTGGAACCACGCGAAGTCCGCCTGCGCGGACTGGGGGAAGAGGCCGGTCCGCATCCGTCTGTCATCCTGAGCGACGCGCTTCTCCGTCCGCTCCCGCGCTCCGCACTCTGGCGCGGAGCGAAGGATCTACTGCGCGTTCCGAGGGATCGGCGCTTCGCGCCGGCCTCTTGCCACACCGCGGCCGGCGGATGTTGGCGATGCGGCTCTCCTCAGGATGACAACTGGCGCTCGTGGTCGAGGAGCCAGCGCTTGATCGCGCTTCCCGGACCGTCAGGGCCGGCGCCCATGAAGCCGCCGATGCCTCCCTTGGCGTCCAGCACAGGGTGGCAGGGGACGACGATGGGGAGCGGGTTGCGGCGGTTGGCCTGGCCGACCGCCTGCGAGCCGCGCGGCACCCCGATCGTCCCCGCCACGTCGCGGTACGAGCAGGTGCGGCCGAAGGGGATCGCGCGCAGAGCAGCCCACACGCGCTGCTGGAAGTCCGTGCCCCTGGCGGCGAGCGGCAGGTCGAATTCGCGGCGCGCGCCCGCGAAGTACTCGCGCAGCTGCTTCGCGATCTCGCAGCCGAGCGCATCGCCGCGGGTGGGCTCCACGCGCGTGCCGGCCGGCGGGTGCTTCCCCTGCTCCCAGAAGTGGACCGCGTGCACCGCCTCACCGTCGTGCTCCACCAGCAACGGGCCCACCGGCGAGGCCAGCAGCAGCCGGTGGAGCGTGGCGACCGGTGCCAATCGCTTCGTCATCGAATCCTCACTCACTCACTCACGCACTTCGCTACCGCCCGGTAAACTCCGCCCGCCGCTTCTCCAGGAACGCCGTCATCCCCTCGCGCATGTCGGTGGTGGAGGCCAGGAGGCCAAAGAGGTTCGACTCCAGCGCCAGGCCGTCATCCACCGACATCTCCATGCCGCGGGTGGCGCATTCGATGGCGAGGCCCAGCGCGACGGGGCCATTCTTGAGGATCCCCTTCATCATGGCGCGCGCGGCGTCCATCAGCTCGGCGAGGGGGACCACCTTGTTGGCGAGGCCGATGCGGTAGGCCTCCTGCGCGTCGATCATGTCGGCGGTCAGCATCAGCTCCAGCGCGCGGCCCTTGCCCACGATGCGCGGCAGGCGCAGCGTGCCGCCGTAGCCGGGGATGATCCCCAGCTTCACCTCCGGAAGGCCGAACTTCGCGCTCTCCGAGGCGACACGGAGGTGGCAGGCCAGCGCCAGCTCGCATCCGCCGCCCAGCGCGAAGCCGTTGACCGCCGCGATCACCGGCTTGCGCGAGAGCTCGATGGAGCGGAAGACGCGCTGTCCCAGCCGGCTCACCTCGATGCCGTCGACCGGGCCCATTTTCGCCAGCTCGGCGATGTCGGCGCCGGCCACGAACGCCTTCTCCCCCACGCCGGTCAGGATCACGCCGCCCACGTCGTCGCGCCCGGCGATCTCCTCCACGGCCTGGCCCAGCTCGCGGATGGTCTGCTCGTTGAGGGCGTTCAGCTTGTCCGGCCGGTTGACCGAGAGGGTGGCGATGCGGTCCTGGACTTCGAGCTTGACGTTGCTGTATTCGGCCATGGGACGGATGCGGGTGCGTGGGTTGCGGGTGCCGGTCCGGCGCGCGACAAGCTAGCGGGGGCGCCACCGGCGAACAACGGGCCTCGCTCGCCGTTCAGCGGTTCGTGCGGCGGCCGTAGAGCGCCATCAGCGGCGTAACGGAGATGCCGTGGGCCACCGCGGAGACGGCGACGGTGGAGAGGACCAGCTCGGCCAGGGGGCGGCTCAGCTTCTCCGGGAGGCCGTGCTGCATGGCAAAGGTGAGATAATACACGGAACCGATCCCCCGGATGCCGAACCAGGCGATCATCCCGCGCTGCAGGTCGGTACTGCGCGACCCCAGCAGCCCCGCATAGACGGAGAGCGGGCGGATGACGAGGAAGAGGATGGGGATGAACCAGAGCGCGACGGCCGGGAGGAAGTGCCACGAGATCATCCCGCCCAGCAGCAGGACCACGGTCACCTCGCCCATGCGCTCGAGCTGCTCGGTGAAGCCGAGGGCGGCCTGGGCCATGTAGGCGGGCGCCTTGTCCTTGTCGGTCGCCAGCTCCTCGGCATCGGCGGAGTGCGCGGCGGCGGCGACGTCCTCCGGGGGAGCTTCGCCGCCCGACTCCCGGCGCTCGATGCGGCGCAGGGCGAGCCCCGCCGCGAAGACGGCGAGGAAGCCGTACCCGTGCACCAGGAGCGCCAGCCCGTAGGCGAGCGCGATCAGGCCGAGCGCCAGGAAGTCGTCCAGCCCCACCGCCTCGCGATGCACCCTGCGCAGGTGGAGGACGAGCCGCCCCACCAGCGTGCCGAGAACGGCTCCCACTCCCAGCCCGGAGGCCACCGCCCACACCAGGTCCACCGCCAACCAGCGCCAGCCGAGCTCGCCCATCTCGTGGAGCCCCAGGAGCCCCAGGCCCAGCATGACGAAGGGGAAGGCGGTACCGTCGTTGAGGCCGGCCTCGCCGGTGAGGCCGAAGCGCAGGCGATCCTGGTCGGCGGCGTGCGTGACCTGTACGTCGGAGGCGAGCACGGGGTCGGTGGGGGCGAGGATGGCGCCCAGCAGGACCGCCGCTCCCACGGGCAGCCCCATCGCGAACACCCCGAGCAGCGTCACCAGCCCCACGCTGATCGTCATGGAGAGGGTGGCGAGGCGCACGGGCAGGATCCAGCGGCCGTCGTGCAGCGGCGCGCGCAGCTTCAGCCCGGCCGCGAAGAGCGAGACGAGCACCGCGATCTCGGTGACGCGCTCCCACACGGCGGACTGCTCGTACACGTCGACGTGCAGGAG
>JAUJMI010000031.1 GCA_030446945.1 Longimicrobium sp.
CGGGTGTTCATCTCCAGCACCTGCGCCGTGTTCGCCAGGAGGTTGCCGTGGCTGAGCATGGCGCCCTTGGAGACGCCCGTGGTGCCGCCCGTGTACTGCAGCGCCGCCAGCGAGTCCGGCCCCACGCCGTCCAGGTAGCCCGCCACGTTCGCCCCGCCCGCGACCTGCGCGCGCCCCAGCTTCAGCGCCTCCTGGAAGCCGGTGTGCGGCACCGTGGTCGTGGGGAGCTGCTTCTTCACGAACTTGAGCACCGCGCGGATCAGCGCCGCCTGCACCGGCGAGAAGAACTCGGTGATGCGCACCGTCACCACCGTCTCCACAGGGGTGGCGGGGAGCACTTCGGGGAGGCGGTCGGCGAAGAGGTCGCTGATCACCAGCACCCGCGCGCCCGAGTCGGAGAACTGGTGGATCATCTCCGGCGCGGTGTAGAGCGGGTTGGTGTTGACCGCCACGCACCCCGCCTTGAAGATGCCGAAGAGGGTGATGGGATAGGCGAGCGAGTTGGGCATCTGCACCGCCACCCGGTCGCCGCGCGCCAGGCCGAGGGTGCCGCGCAGGTACGCGCCGAACTCGTCGGACATGCGGTCCACCTCGGCGTAGGTCAGCGACCCCGTCATTCCGTTGGGCATGCACTGCGAGAAGGCGGGGGCGGCGGCGTGCTTGGCGCAGGAGCGGCGGACCATCTCCGGGATGTGCTGGAAGCCGGAATCGGTGATCTCGGGACGGGTGCCGGGGGCGTACTGCGAGATCCAGGGGTGCGTGGGCATCGGCGCGGCTCCGGTGCGGTGGGTGGGGTGCTCGGCAGGTCTTCGCGGCTGTGCGCGTACGGTATGATTGCACGAAGAGGAGGGTAACGGCAACTGCATCGCTCACGCGGAGACGCGGAAGCGCGGAGAAAAGCCGCTTTCTCCGCGCCTCCGCGTGAGCCCTGTCGTTACTCCGCCACGATCAGCGTTTCGGGAGCGCGCCGGTCCGCCTCGGGGGCGGCCGGGGCGGGCGCGGCGGCCTCTTCCGCAAGCTTGCCGAACATCCCCGGGAGCTCAACCCCGCCAATGTCGCGGATCACCTGCATCATCGGCGGCAGGGTGCGGGTCATCCCCTGGAGGAAGTTGGGGGCCGCGCCCCCGGTGCCGCCGTCCCACACCACCACCTTGTCGAACTTGATGTTGGAGATGGCTGTCGCCGCCGTGGTGGCCAGCGTGTCCATGTGCTCCAGCATCAGCAGCTGGTAGGCCTGCTGCGGCCCGCCGCACGCCTCCACGATCTGGCGCAGGCCGTCCGCCTTCTTGGCCAGGATCTCATACTGGCCGCGCGCCTCGGCCTCCAGCTTGGCGTAGATGGCCGCGGCTTCGGCCTGGGCGCCCAGCTTGCGCTTCTCCGCTTCGGCCTCGGCCTCCACGATGGTGCGGGCCTTCTCGGCCTTTGCCGGGGCTTCCAGGGTGGCGCGCTGCTCCGCCTCCACCCGCTCCGCGTCGGCGAGCGCGGCTTTCGCCATGGCGCGGTTCTGCGCCTCCAGCACGGCGGCCTCGGCCTCGCGCTTGCGCCCCTCTGCCACCTGGTACGCCTCCGCCTCGCGCACCTTGAGCTGCGCCTGTGTGGCCACGATCTGCGCCTGCGACTGCGCCTCGCCCGCGATGGCCTGTGCGTCCGCGCTGGCGATGGCGATCCGCTTCTTCTGCTCCGCCTCCTTGATGGCTGCGTCGCGCTCGAAGGCGGCCGTCTGCTCGCCCACGCGCTGCTCCTTGTCCAGCAGCGCGATGCGCACGGCCTGCTGGCGCTGCGCCTCTTTGATCTGCGCCTCGCGCTCCAGGGCGGCCGTCTCCTCGCCGACCTTCTGCTCCTTGTTCAGCTCGGCGACGCGCACCGCCTGCTCGCGCGCCGCCTCGCGGGTGCCGATCTCGCGCAGCTTGGTGGCGTTGGCGACCTGGATCACCTTTTCGCGCTCGGCCTCGGCCACGCGCACCTCGCCCATCTTCTCCTGGTCGGCCACGTCGCCGCGGGCCTTCTGCACCGCCTCGGCGGCGGCCTTGCGCCCGATCGCCTCGATGTACCCCGACTCGTCGTTGATGTCGGTGATGTTCACGTTGAGCAGCACCAGCCCCACCTTTTTGAGCTCCGGCTCCAGCGAGGTCTGGATGTTGTGCAGGAACGACTCGCGGTCGCGGTTGATCTCCTCGATGCGCATGGAGGCGATCACCTGGCGCAACTGTCCGAAGATGATGTCCTGCGCCTGCCGCTTGACCTGGTTCTGGTCCAGCTTCAGGAGGCGGATCGCCGCGTTCTGGCGCACGTCTTCCTCGGTGCCCACGGCCACGGTGAAGACGCTGGGCACGCTCACGCGGATGTTCTCGAAGGAGAGCGCGTCCTTGAGCGGGATGTCGATCTGGATCGGCTCCAGCGTCAGGTAGTCGTACTCCTGGATGACGGGCCACACGAAGGCGCCGCCGCCCGAGATGCACTTGGCGGAGTTCCCCCCGCCCACCATGCCGGAGATCACCAGCACCTTGTTGGCCGGGCAGCGCCGGTAGCGGCTGGCGAGGAAGAGGGCGAACCCGAAGGCGATCACCACTCCCAGGAGCGCGCCGCTCCCCAGGATGGCGTTGGGGCTCAGCTGCAGCATGGCGATGGAGCTAGCGGGAGACATCGTTGGGACCTCCAAGGAGGGGTGAGGGTGCGACTTCGAGCGTCCCCGGGCCGAGGACGTCCACGACGACCACGGGCGTACCCGTGGGGAGGGGCCGGTCGGACACCGCCTGGCACTCCACGGTGCGCCCGCCCAGCGTGAGGTGCACCTTGCCGGGCGACGTGCCGCCGGGGATCCCCAGGTACACGGTGGCGGGGCTTCCCACGGCCTGCTCCATCCGCACGGTGCCGTCGCGTTCCAGGCGGAGCATCTGGCGCATCGCCCAGGCGACCGCGCACAGCGCCAGCCCGCCCACCAGCGCGGCCACGCCCAGCGCCGGCCACAGCCCGCGCCCGGTGGCCTGCACCCACATCCCGGCCAGCCCAAAGAAGGCCAGCCCCGACGCCAGGGCGCGGATGCTGAGGAACTCGTGGTCGGTGTCCGCGTCGATGGTGTCGAGCGCGTGCGTGCCGAGCCCCGCGGCGCCCATCAGCAGCTGGAGCACCAGCACGGTGGCTCCGACTACGGCACAGATCAGGAATGCGTTTTCCACGTCTCGAACGGCTCGGGAGTGGGGGAGTCCTCTCCGGAGTCGGAGGGGCGTCCCGGTGGGTCACCAAGGGATACGGGGCCCGCGTCGGATGGGTTTCGGTGCCGAACGCACCGGGTTCAGCCCTGCGCGGCGCCGGGGGGAGCGAGCCAGATCACCTGCTCGCCCAGGCCGTCCGTGCGTCAGGTTGTCGTCGTGATCGATCCCCGCGACCTGCGTGTGGGCGGGCGTCTGCTTCACCCACCCGCGCTGCGGGATGACGGCGTCCACGTTGTAGGCGCCCCAGTAGCGCTTGAACTTGAGGGCCGAGTACAGCTGGCTGATGGAGAGCACCGGCTGCCACCCGACGTAGATCCCCGGCGTGTACCCCGCGCCCTCCACCGCATCGAACCAGTTGTTGCGGTACGCCACCACGTCCGCCGCGGAGCAGGAGGGGGAGACGCTCTCCAGGTCCAGCCACACGTTCACGCCCGGCGGAAAGCCGATCTCCGCCACGAAGCGCGCCGCGTTGGCCCCGTACTCCGCCCCGAGCTCTCCGGACGCGGCCCATTCACCGGCCTCGACGTGCTGCACCGCCATCAGCGCCACGCGGCGCCGAGCAGCGTCCGCGCCTCGGCGGCGGTGAGGTCGTGCGAGGCCATCTGCGTGCGCCCCACGTAGCGCACGCAGAAGCGGTATCCCGCATCCACGAACTGCTTTGCGACCGACGCGGATAGGACCGCGTTGGCATCGATGCCTGCGGGTGCGTTCTGGACGGAGCCCTGCAGTGCCATGCGGATTCTCTTGCGGGGCGGGGGTACGGCGGGGAACAGGCGTATAGAGGATATATGAAGCGCGCCGCGGACTCAACCCTTCCGCGACACGATCGCGCCGTCAGCCCGTGATGCGGCGGGCGGCGGCGAAGACGTCGTCGAGCATGGCCGGGGTCAGGCGCCCGGTGAAGGTGTTCTGCTGGCTGGGATGGTAGGAGCCGATCAGGGTGAGGCCGCCGTCGAGCCGCACCTCCACTCGGTGTCCGAAGCGAGGCAGCGGGGCAGGGAGGACGTGGCCCAGCTCACGGAGCGTGCGCAGCGCCGCATCCCACCCGAAGCCGCCCAGGCAGACGATGGCGCGCAGATCGGGGAGCGCGCGGATCTCACGGAGGAGAAAGGGGAGGCAGGCATCGCGCTCGTCGGGGGCGGGCTTGTTGTCGGGCGGGGCGCACTTGACGGCGGAGCTCACCCAGGCGCCGGCCAGCCGCAGCCCGTCGCCGTGGTGCAGGGAGGTGGGCTGGTTGGCGAAGCCGGCGCGGTGCATGGCGGCGTACAGGAAGTCGCCGCTGCGGTCGCCGGTGAACATCCGCCCGGTGCGGTTGGCGCCGTGCGCGGCGGGAGCGAGCCCCAGCACCAGGAGGCGCGCCGCCGGGTCGCCGAAGCCGGGCACGGGGCGCGCCCAGTATTCCCACTCGCGGAATGCGCGGCGCTTCTCCGCACCCACCCGCTCCCGCCACTCCACCAGCCGCGCGCACCGTCGGCACGCCGTCACCTCGTTCTGGATCACCCGCAGCATCATCAAGATCTCGTGGGACGGCGGAACGGCGATCTCACGCGGAGGCGCGGAGGAACGACAGACAAAAGCATCACACGGAGGGGCACAGAGGGAACCACGAGGCACAGAGAGAGAAACCACTTCCTGAACGGAGCGCCTCATCGTACCAGCCGATCAAACCCATGTGCGGACCGATGTGGGTGGCGATCGGCGGGAACGGCATGCACCCTTCGACCCCCGCGACACCGTTACGGAACATGGAATGGTGCGGTGCGACCGGGAGAGCCCGTTTCCTTCACTCCGCGCCACATCCCGCTCCGATCCGCGGGTACGGCGCGCGCTCCGCTCAGGAAGTGAGCGGGGTACTTCTGTGTCTCCGCGCCCCGCGGTTGCAGTTCTCCGCGTCTCCGCGCCTCCGCGTGAGGCCCAGCTGTTGTTGGTACCCCACTCGCAACGAAATGCGCCCCCCGTCGAGTGCAGGGGGGCGTGTCGTTTGGGAACTGGAAGCGCGGTCAGGGCGGAGAAGCCGGCTGCGTCTCGGGCCGGGTGGGGCTGCTCTCGGGCGTGGTCGGCCGCTCCGACTGGTTGCTACCGGAAGCCGTGGGGCTCGCGGTGGACGTATGCGTGGCCGGGGAGGACGGCTCGTGCTGCGTCGTGGGCCGTCCCGTGCCGTTGGGCGCGGAGCCGCCGTTCCGAGCGTCGCGCCAGCGTGCCACCACGCTCCCGCCGGCCGAGCGTGCGGTCTCCAGCTCGTGGCGCAGGTCGGCGATACGGATCGGGCGCGAGGCGTCCGGGCCGGAGGCGTGGCGGTAGCTCCGCATCTCGTCGCGAAGCTGGGCGAGGCGCGTCCCGGGGCGAGCCGGCTCGTCCGCCCCCACGCCCGGCTCCGGCTGCGGGCGGCGGCCGCCCGGCTTGCGCACGCCTCCGCTGCTGGAGTCCGACCGCGGCGGCGCCGCGGCGCTGTCGCGTTGCGGCGGGAGCACGCGGCCCGGGTTGCGGCACGCCGCGGCGGCCAGCTCCAGCGGCACCCACACCGAGGCGCCGCTCCGGCACCGGACGCGGTACAGGTCGCCGGCGGGAAGGCGCACTTCGTCCACCCTCGGCCACACCGTGATCACGTCCGCGTCCCAGTTCTCGTCCGGCTGCGGCGGCACCACCACGGCCAGCAGGTCGTCCACCACCCGGCGGCTGTTCGTCGTGGTGTAGCTCGACATGCCCATCACCCGCCGCAGCATCCCGCCGCGGAAGCTCGAGGTCTGCAGCGGCCGCTCGGAGGCGACCACCAGCAGGTGGCGCGGCCCCCGGTGGATGCTCGACGCGAAGGAGTACGCGCTGTGGCGGACGTTGTCGTAGCGCCAGAAGCGGTTCGCGGCGATGCTCGGCATCAGGCGGGTCGCCCCCGCGGTGTACACGGCGCGCTGGCCGACGTCCGGGTACAACAGCGCCACCCCCTGGCCGGGGACGATCTGGAAGATGGCCGTGTGCGCCGGACGGTTCAGATGCAGAACGACCCCCTCGCCGATGCTCTCCGTGAGGCGCACGCGCATCGGCTCCGTGCTGGAGAAGGCGTTCGTGCCGGTGTAGCTGTACGGGCCGGGAGCCGTTCCGCCGCCCGCGGTGGCGCAGGCGGTGAGGGCTGTGAGCGGCAGGAGCAGGGTGGCGATGCTTCGCCTCATGGGAGTTCCTGGGGCTTGCGATGGGAATCGCACTGCGGGGCCATGAAGACAGCCTGCAATCCGCGCACCGGTACTCGGTGAAATTCAACCGGTTGCGCCGCTTCCGTTTGCGGGAATCTCCATCGGGTACGCGGCTGTTCGTGCGTCGCCCGGACCGGACAAGATCGTCGCCTGCGGTGGACACTGGAACAGCGGGCTCACCCAGAGGCCCAGAGACACAGAGGAAGAACAGCAAAAGGTTTTTGCGTTCCCGCTGGGTTCTCTGCGTGGTGCTTTTTGCGCTCAGGGCGCGCCGCTCGCCAGCGCTTTGGACCCGGCCAGCGCCAGCACCAGCCAGCCGGCCAGGAACGCGAGCCCGCCCAGGGGCGTGATGGCGCCCAGCCAGCGGACACCGGAGAGGGCCAGGACGTACAGGCTTCCGGAGAACACCACGATTCCGGCGGTGAAGAGCCATCCGGCCGCGCCCCACCCCGCGGCGGGCCAGCGCGACGCGGCCAGCGCCACCATCAGGAGGGCGAGGGCGTGGTACATCTGGTAGCGCGCCGCCGTCTCCCACACCGCCAGCAGGTCGGGGGTGAGGCGGGCGCGGAGGGCGTGGGCGCCGAACGCGCCGGCGCCCACCGCCATCAGCGCGAAGAGGGAGCCCAGGATCCAAAAGGTACGCGCCATCTCGGTCGGGTCGGCGGCGGGTTAGGGAAGACGCGGGACGGGCGCAACTTGGGCGGCCGATCGCTTCCGCGCCAGCAATCGTTCGTAAGTGCCGGTTTGACAAGGCTTAACAGGAACGGGTCTTGCACTCCGGGGGGCTCGAGCAGCATCCACCCGAACCCGGTTCGAACGCACGGATGAGCGATCCTTCGACGCGCAGGCCCTCGTTCTGGCGTGACCATCCTCTCTTCCTGTGGGGCTCGCTTACGGTGGCCGCCCTCTTCCTGGCGGGGGCCGCGGCGATCGCCATGAGGGTGCCCCGATACCGTGCCGAGGCGGCGCAGTTCAACGCGCGCATGACCGCCGCGGAGCGCGCCACCCGCGACTCGGTGCTGGCCCACCGCGGCAAGCGCACGCAGCTCGCGGTGGCCATCCTGCAGCGCGACATCCGCGTCCGCGCCCTGCAGCAGAAAAAGGTGCACCTGGCCGTCGTGATCGCGGATTCGGTGCTGGAGCTGCGACACGGCCGCGCCACCCTGCGCCGCGCCAAGATGCAGATCGGTCCGGACGCGGAGGTGAAGGCGCCGGATGGACGCGCGTGGCGGCTGGTGCGCCCCGTGGGCGAGCGGCGCGTGGCGGACCTGCAGCGCTCCCCGGTGTACACTGTACCGGAGTGGGTGTACGTGCGGCAGGGGCAGCCGATTCCGCCGGAGAGCGAGCGAAGGGTGCCCGGCGGGCTGGGCTCGTACGTGATCCGCCTGGACGACGGCACCGAGATCCACACGGAGCCGCAGGCGGGGCCGCTGAAGGGGACCGTGAAGCCCGCGTCGTTCCAGGTGCGTGCCCGCGACATGGGCGCCATCTTCGACGCGCTGAAGGAAGAGACGCCGGTCTACATCTACTAGGGAACACGGGACAGCGAGCTGGAAACCGAAATAAGGATGAGGCGATGAGCGACTTGAGAGGCAGGAAGCCGGACGGCGTGCCGGAGCGGCGCAACTATACGCCGCCGGGGCGCGTACGGCGGATCGCGCACGACCATCCGTGGAAGGCGGTGCTGCTGATCCTGGTGGTGATGCTGTCCGCGGGGGCGTTCGCGGCGGCGTCGGCGTGGGCGGTGAACGAGCGCTTCACCCGCCGCGTCACCGAGATGGCGTACCTGAACGACACGCGCGCGCTGGAGTTCGTGCGCCGCCGCGAGGCCGAGCTGGTGAAGTCGCAGGAGCAGCGCGAGCGCGAGCTGGCGGCGATGGAGGAGGAGCTGGCGCCGCGCAACCGGCCCTACATCGTCGTCTCGCTGGCCGAGCGCCGCATGCTCTACCTGCAGGGGAACGACACGTTGTACAAGGCGCCGGTGGCGGTGGGGTCCGGGAAGACGGTGGTGATCGAGGGGCGCACCAAGCGCTTCGTTACGCCGCGCGGGCGGATGTCCATCACCCACAAGGAGCTGGACCCCGTCTGGGTGCCGCCCAACTGGCACTACGTGGAGATCGCGCGCAACAACGGGCTGGGAATCGTGGACATGAGCAGCGCGTCCCCCAACGCGCTCTCCGGCTTCCCGGCCGGGCAGACGCCCATCCGGGGGGGCAAGGTCATCATCCCGCCCTGGGGCAGCCCGCAGCGCGCCATCAAGGGCGTCCTCGGCGCCGCCAAGCTGGAGATGTACGACGGCTACTACTTCCACGGCACGGACAAGCCCTCGTCCATCGGCACCGCCGCCAGCCACGGCTGCATCCGCATGTACGAACACGACATCCTCTGGATGTACAGGAACGTGGCGGTCGGGACGCCGGTGTACATCTACTAGGGATTGGGGATGCGGGATGGGGGATGAGGAACAGCCACCCGGTGCACGCCGCGCCGGGTGGCTGTTGGTTTTTACCTCGTCCCTCATCCCTTCATCCCTCATCCCGGCAGTTCGATCTCCGGCTTCTCCGGGTCCGGGCGGTACAGGATGGCGGTGCGGCCGATGGCGGCCACCAGCGTCGCCTGCTCCACGCGGGAGGCGAGCTCTTCGCCGGCCACGCGGGCGGGGGTGGGGGCGGCTTCCTGCACCTTGACCTTGACCAGCTCGCGCGTGTTGAACGCCTCCTGCGCCGAGCGCACCGCCGCGTCGGTGACGCCTTCCTTTCCGATCTGCACCACCGGCTTCAGGTGGTGGGCCAGCGCCCGCAGGTGGGCGCGCTGCTTGGAGGTGAGCTCCACGTTCCTTTCCGTCTCGCGTTGCGGATGTCGCCGGAGCCTCCCGCGCCCGGCCCTCCCTTCAAGATAACGCATCCGAGCGCGGCTGGCCCGTCGCGCCTGTGCCTCCACCGCTCCGCTGCCAGGCCGGATTCCCCATTCCCCATTCCCCATTCCCCATTCCCCCGCAGTTGCGCCCACCGCCCGCCCTCGCTACCTGTAGCCGAACCAAACGCGCCAGGAGCCACACGTGAACGACGCAACCACGCCCGCCGAGATCGGGCCGACGGAGGACGGGAGCGAGCTGCGCATCCGCTGGCGGGACGGGGTGGTGAGCGACTACCCGCCTCGCTACCTGCGGCTCTGCTGCCCCTGCGCCGCGTGCGTGGAGGAGATGTCGGGGCGCCCCATCCTCGATCCGGCCTCGGTGCCGCTGGAGGTGTACCCGCGGTCCGTGGAGTACGTGGGCGACTACGCGCTGCGCTTCGACTGGAGCGACGGGCACCGCACCGGGATCTACCCCTTCACCTACCTGCGCGAGCTCTCGCCCAGCAGCTAGGGAGCCCCCGCCCCCGCCAGGTCCTCCGCCTCCGGTGGCCCGATCCGCCGCCGCACCTCGCCGATTAGGTGCGGCGGCATGCAGGGCTTGGTCAGCAGCGCCGCGAACCCCTCCGCCTCCAGCTCCTCGCTGCTCACCGTAAGGCTCATGGCCGTGAGCGCCACCACCGGGATGTCGCGCGTGCGCGGGTCCGCCTTGAGCGCCCGCAGCGCCTCGCGCCCATCCATCACCGGCATCGCCAGGTCCATTACGATCAGGTCCGGCGAGTGCTCGCATGCCAGCTCCACCGCCTCGCGCCCGTTGCGCGCGCCGAGCGCGGCGTACCCCTCCCGCTGCAGCACGGTGAGGAGCGCGTACCGGTTGTCTTCGTGGTCTTCGGCGAGGAGGATGGTTCGCGGCATACGGGTGCGTGTGCGAGGCTGAAATGACGGGCCAGAACACGCAAGAACAAAGCCCGCCACGCGACACAAAAGACCGCGCGCCCCGGGGGCACGCGCGGCCTTCACGCCTCCAACCGCGTCGGCGCCTCAGGAAGAGGCGGCCTGCTCCACGGCTTCGATGTTGATGGTGATCTCCACCTCGTCGCCCAGCACCACGCCGCCGCCCTCGGCCGCGCGGTTCCAGGTGACGTCGAAGTCCTTGCGGCTGATGCTGGTGGACGCCTCGAAGCCGATGCGGCGCTTCCCGGCCGCGCCCGCAGGTGCCGTTGCCTCGCTCGTGAGCACCACCGGACGGGTGACGCCGTGCATCGTCAGGTTGCCCGCCACCGTGATCCCGCGGCCGCGGGTCTGCACGCGGGTGCTGCGGAAGGTGATGGTGGGGTGCTTCTCCGCGTCGAAGAAGTCCACCGAGCGCAGGTGCGTGTCGCGCGGCTCGTTGTTGGTGTCGATGCTGGCCGTCTTGATCTCCACCTGCACGGAGCCGCCCGCCAGGTTCCGCGGATCGGCCACGATGGTTCCTGACCACTCGCCGAACGTCCCCCGCACGCGGCTCACCAGGTGGCGGATGCGGAAGCTGATGTCGGAGTGCGGCTGGTCGATCCGCCAGGTCACCGGCGGCGCCTCGGCCGGCGCGGGGCCGGCGGGGACCACCGCGGCAGGGGAGAGCGCCAGGACCAGCGGGAACGCGAGAGCGGCGAAGCCTGACAACATCGGTGTGCCTCCAGCGGAGTGACGGGTTGGCTGCGGTGGGGATGATGCTTCAGTGCTTAAGGACCCCGCGGCCGTCCGGGGGTTCCACCCCTCAGCGCCTCCCGCTACGCTCCAGCCGATGCAGGTCCGCCTCGGCGGCGATGTAGCCGAAGGGGGCCCAGTTCTCCGCCTGCACCACACGCCAGAGGATGTCCTCCGCCTCGCGCCGGCGCCCGTTGTACAGGTGCCAGTTCCCCACGCCGTAGCCCTGCGTGGCGAGCTGGGTGCCGTCGCCCTCGCCGGTGAGCACGGAGTCGGCGGGGAGCTCGCCGCGGTACAGGAGGAGGCGCCGGTGGTACGCCGTGTTCTCCATCACGTTCATGTCGCGGCGGATGCGCTCCAGCACCCGGGCGGCCTCGGCGGCTCGCCCGCCGCGGCGGAGCGCCATGTAGAGCCAGTCGCTGGCCGCCACCACCGAGTCGTCGTTGCGCGCCCGCGCCAGCGCCTGGCGGAAAGCCTCGGCCGCGCGCCCCCACTCGCCCCGCAGGTAGTGCGCGAGCCCCAGGTGGTACCAGATGTTGCCCTGGAGGGTGGAGAGGGGGACGTTCTGCGCGTTCGGCATCCCGTCCGGCTCCGGCTGGTCCGGCTGCCCCATGGTCAGTTGCGCGGCGCGCCGCAGGTCGCGGATGGCGTGCTCGAAGCGGCGCAGCGTGATCAGGCGGTGCCCGCGATGGCGGTAGATCCGCGCGTCGCGGGGGTGCCGCTTGATCCCCTCGCTGAAGATGGCGACCGCGTCCCGGTAGCGCCCCAGATACGCCAGGCGGCGGCCGTACCAGATCAGCGCGTCGGCGTTTCCGGGCCGCGCCTCGTACGCCCGCTGCGCCTCGGCGAGATCCGCCTCCAGGCGCGTACGGCGCTCCAGCGGCAGCTCGGGGGTATACAGCCGGTTCCCGAACAGCGAAACCGCCTCCGGGCGCCCCATCTGCGGAGAGGGGTCGCGCCGGACGGAAGGGACGCAGGCCGCGAGCAGGAGTGCGGCGATGGGGGCGAGCGCGGGTCGTGCGACGTGCTTCATGGCAGGCTCTCCTCGGTGCGCGCCCCCCGCGCGATGCGGGCCGGCGGGGGGCCTCGGATTGCCACGATAGGCGACGGCGGACGAAAAAGAAAGGGTGCCCCGCCTGCCGCGGTGCGCGCCGTGCGTCTCCGGACCCGCGTCCCGGGAACGCCATCGCGCCTTCCCCGCCACCCGCAGCGCAGCCCATTCTTTCGCCGCCGGCCCCACGTGAACGCCGACCCCGCGCCCGCTGCACGGGCGCCGCTGCTGCGCGGAAACGTGCTCTGGCTGAGCGTCGTCAGCTTCCTGAACGACGCCGCCAGCGAGATGATCTATCCGCTCCTCCCCCTCTTCCTCACCGGGTCGATGGGGGTGGGGGCGGCATTCGTGGGGGCGGTGGAGGGAGCGGCGGAGAGCCTTTCGAGCCTCCTGAAGCTGGCGAGCGGCTGGGCGGCGGACCGGTTCGGGCGGCGGCACGCGCTGGTGGTGTGGGGATACGGGATCGCCGCGCTGGGGCGTCCGCTGATCGCGGTGGCGTCGGTGGCCTGGCAGGTGCTCGCCGTGCGCCTGTCGGACCGGGTGGGGAAGGGGCTCCGCTCCGCCCCGCGCGACGCCATCCTGGCCGAGTCCGTCTCCGAAGCGCGCCGCGGCGAGGCGTTCGGCATCCACCGCGCGGCGGACCACGCGGGCGCCGTCGCGGGGCCGGTCCTCGCAACGGGGATACTCCTCCTCTTTCCGGGCGACCTGCGGCTGGTGTTCGCGCTGGCGCTGGTGCCGGGCCTCCTGACGGTGGCGGTCGCCGCGTGGAAGGTGCGCGACCCGCGTCCCAGCGCCCCGCCGAAGCCGGCGCAGCCCGCGCCCGAGGTGCGCCTATCGGGACTGGGTCCGCGCTTTCCGCGCCTCCTGGCGGTGCTGGCGCTCTTTGCGCTCGGCAACGCGTCGGACGCCTTCCTTCTCCTGCGCGCCCAGCAGCTCGGCGTGCCCACGGCGCTGATCCCGCTCCTCTGGGGCGTGCTCCACGTGAGCAAGTCGTTCTGGAGCGTCGTGGGCGGGCGGCTGAGCGACCGCACCGGCGCGCGCGGGGCGATCACCGCCGGGTGGGCCGTCTACGCGCTGGTGTACGGGGGCTTTGCCGTGGCGGGTGCGCCGTGGCACGCCTGGACGCTGTTTCTCGTGTACGGCCTCTTCTACGGCCTTACTGAGGCCCCCGAGAAGGCGCTGGTGGCGGCGCTGGCGCCGGCGGGCGCCCGGGGCCGCGCGTTCGGCGCGTACCATTTCACCGTCGGCATCGTGGCGCTCCCGGCGAGCCTCCTCTTCGGGATGCTGTGGGACGTGTTCGGCGCGGCGACGGCTTTCTACGTGGGCGCGGGGCTCGCGGGGGCCGCGGCGCTGCTCCTGCCGCTGGCGCTGGCGGGGGCTCCCGTATCACGTCCCGCCAACTGACACCCGCGCGCTTCCGACTCACGGAACGGCTTTTGCCCCAACGCGTTCCGAGCGGCGGAAGGCACGCCGATTCGATGAATCTAAGCCCAGGAGCGTCACCATGGACGAACGGAACCTGACCGAGCGCGGCGTCGACAACTCGCTCGAGGGCAAGACCACGGACGTGAAGGGCAAGGTCAAGGATGCGCTGGGCGGCCTCACCGGCGACACGAGCCTTCAGGGCGAGGGGAAGCTGGACCAGCTCAAGGGCAAGGTGCAGGACACCTTTGGCAAGGCCCAACGCGACCTCGATCGCCCGTAGGGCATCGGGCCGAAAAAGCGCGTCACACAGAGACACGGAGGGGACGGAAGACTGACAGGACGAAGTTCTCTGTCGGCTTGCGGTTCCCTCCGTGTTCTCTGTGTGATGCTTTTTTAGTCTTGCGGCACCGGCGCGGCGTTGACACCTTTCGCCGGTCCCTCACCCGCAAAGAAGTTCCTGCCATGGCTTCACCTCCGCACCTCCGCAGCCTGCGCCGCGCCAGCACCGTCCGCCGTCCGGTGGAGCAGGTGGCGATTGGCGCGGACGGAGTCGTGCGGCGCACGCGGGCTGATGCGCTCGCCACGGAGGAGCCTCTGGAGATCCGCCTCGTGCGCCCCGGGCGGGAGGCTACGCGCGTCGTGGTCACCATGCGGACACCGGGCGCCGACTTCGAGCTCGCGGCCGGATTTCTCTTCGCTGAGAGGATCGTCCGCGCTCCCCAGGACGTGGCCGCGATCCGCTACTGCACGGAGGGCGAGCAGCTCTTCAACGTGGTGAACGTGGTGCTCACGCCCTCCGCGGAGTGGGAGCCGTCGTCGCTTGCGGAGCGCGCCTTCCCGGTCACCTCGGCGTGCGGCGTGTGCGGCAAGACGAGCATCGAGGGGGCGCTCGGGACCGCGTGCCCCCGGGTCGAAAGCGATCTCGTCGTCACTCCCGAGATCCTGCTGGGGCTGCCGGACGTGCTCAGGAGGGCGCAGGCGGTTTTCGAGCGCACCGGCGGGCTGCACGCGGCCGCGCTCTTCACGGCGGAGGGCGCGCTGGTGAGGCTGCGCGAGGACGTGGGACGGCACAATGCGCTGGACAAGCTGGTCGGCGCCGCGCTGCTGGCCGGCGAGCTGCCGCTGTCGCGAGGCATAGTGCTGGTGAGCGGAAGGCTTTCCTTCGAGCTGGCGAAGAAGGCCGCGCGCGCGGGCGTGCCGGTGCTGGCCGGGGTATCGGCGCCGAGCAGCCTGGCGGTGGAGCTGGCGGAATCGGTGGGGATGACGCTGGCCGGCTTTGTCCGCGGCTCGCGTTTCAACGTGTACTCCGGCGGCGAACGCATCGCCGCGTCTCTCCACGCCACCACGGGACGGGGCGGATGACCATCGGCCGACACGCGCTGGTTTTGCGGGGCGGATTCGCGGTTCTTGCGCTCGCCGCCGCCTGCACGGCCGGCGGCGGCGTGCTGCGAGAGGCCACGGAGCGGCGCCGCGTCCAGAATGCCGGCAGCGACAGCGCCGCCGAGCCCGCTGCCGGGGACACGGCGGGCGAGTACCGCCTTCCCGCCTTCGTGGACACCTCCGGGGCCGCCCCCGCGCCCGCGACCGACACCGGCCCCGTGGCGGGCGCGAATCCGCGCGGGCAGGCGGAGTGGAGCACCTCCACGCGCGACGCAGGGAGGGCGGGCGCCAGCGCCTCCGTCCTGCGCTCGATGCGGGTGGGGCGGAACGCCGGCTTCGACCGACTGGTGCTCGACTTCGGCGACAGCCCCGTGCC
>JAUJMI010000032.1 GCA_030446945.1 Longimicrobium sp.
AGGGGATGTTCGTTCCCGGGATGCTCTTCGAGGAGCTGGGCTTCCGCTACGTGGGTCCGGTGGACGGGCACGACGTCGCCTCGCTGGTGGAGACGTTCGAGCTGGTGCGCAAGATGAAGGGGCCGCGGCTGGTGCACGTCCTCACCACCAAGGGGAAGGGGTTCGCGCCGGCCGAGGCGGACCAGGTGAAGTGGCACGCGCAGGGCGGCTTCGACCGCACCACCGGCGCGCCGCTCAAGGTGTCCGCCGCCGGGCTCCCGCGCTGGCAGAACGTCTTCGGCCAGGCGCTGACCGAGCTGGCCGCCGAGGACGAAGACGTGGTGGCGATCACCGCGGCGATGGCGGGGGGCACCAGCACGGACATCTTCCAGAAGGCGCACCCGGAGCGCTTCTTCGACGTGGGGATCGCCGAGGGGCACGCCGTGACCTTTGCCGCCGGCCTCGCGACACAGGGGATCAAACCGGTGGTGGCGATCTACTCCACCTTCCTCCAGCGCGCGTACGACTCCATCGTGCACGACGTGGCGCTGCAGGAGCTGCCGGTGTGTTTCGTGATGGACCGCGCCGGAATCGCGGGCGACGACGGGCAGACGCACCACGGCGGGCTGGACATCGCCTACATGCTGGCGGTGCCGGGGATGACGATCGCGGCGCCGCACAACGCGGACGAGCTGATCGGGCTGATGAAGCTGGCGCTGGAGGGGAAGCACGGCCCCTTTGCCATCCGCATCCCGCGCGACAACGTCCCCGCGCTGCCGCGGCCGGTGGCGGAGATCGAGCCGGTGGTGCACGGGAGCTGGGAGACGCTGCGCACCGGCAAGGAGGCCGCGATCCTGGCCGTGGGGACGATGGTGGCTCCCGCGATGGGCGCCGCCGAGATGCTGCAGCGCGAGGGGATCTCGGCCACGGTGGTCAACGCCCGCTTCGTGAAGCCGCTCGACGAGGGCGCGCTGGAGCGCCTCTTCCCCGCGCACCCGC
The DNA here is from genome assembly GCA_030446945.1 of Longimicrobium sp. Taxonomy (GTDB): domain Bacteria; phylum Gemmatimonadota; class Gemmatimonadetes; order Longimicrobiales; family Longimicrobiaceae; genus Longimicrobium. The sequence continues at coordinate 979 of JAUJMI010000032.1, forward strand.
ACCTGCTGACGGTGGAGGAGGGGACGGTGGTGAACGGCTTCGGCGCGTACGCGGCCGCGCACGTGGCCGCACGCTGGCCCGGGGTGCGGGCTGCTGCGATGGGGCTCCCGGACTGCTTCGTGGAGCACGGCGAGCGCGCCGAGCTGCTGGGCGAGCTCGGGCTCACGCCGGAGGGAATCGCGGCGCGGGCGCGCTCGCTGATGGGCAAGCCGCTGCGGAAGCTGCTTGAGACGGCCTGACGGCGCGGGGCCGCGGCGCCTGGGCGTCGTGGGCCATGCCCGGTACGACGAGCTCGAGGCAGCGCTGGCCCGCCTCCTGGCTTTCGCCCGGGAGCGCGGGCTGGAGCTGTTCATGGAGGACGACCTCCTTGCGGCCGCCCCGGGCGCGGCCGTCCTGACCCCCGACCTGGTGCCCACGCTGGACGTGCTCCTCACCCTGGGGGGCGACGGGACACTGCTGAGGGGCGCGCGGCTGGTGGCCCGCGACTCCATCCCGGTGCTGGGGATCAACCTGGGGCACCTGGGCTTCCTCACCACCGCGCCGCCCTCCGAGCTGGAGGTGGCGCTGGACTGCTGGCTGAGCGGCGGCTTCGAGCTGGACCGGCGCATGGCGCTGGACATCCGCTCGGTGGGGCCGGACGGCGTGGCGCGCGGGGAGTACCTGGCCCTCAACGACGCGGTGCTGCACAAGGGCGGCTCCGCGCGCGTGATCCGCCTGCAGGTGACGGCGCTGCGCGAGGAGGTGGGGAGCTACAGCGCGGACGGAATCATCCTGGCCACCCCCACCGGCTCCACCGCGTACTCCCTCTCGGCGGGCGGCCCCATCGTCCACCCGGATGTGGACTGCATCATCGCCACCCCCATCTCGCCCCACACGCTGAGCGTGCGCCCCCTCGTACTCCGCGCCGAGGAGACGCTGACCGTCGAAGTGCTCTCCCCCACCGAGGAGCTGATCCTGACCATCGACGGGCAGGAGAGCGAGCGGCTGATCCCCGGCGCCCGCGTCGTGGTGCGCCGCGCCGACGAGCGCGTGTGCCTCGTCCGCCTCCCCGAGAGCAGCTTCTTCTCCACCCTGCGCCGCAAGCTGCGCTGGGGCGACCTGGAAGAGCGCAAACGATGACGAACGGCCCCAGTTGATGGCTCTTTCCCTGCGCACATTATTCGGTTATTCTTCGGTGCTCTGAACTGAGGCCCGCGGGCGGGGGTATACAGCGTGCTGATCCGTCGCGCGGGAGGGGCGCACGACGTACCTTGCGGGATGAACGCACGCAGATCGGGATGAATCCGCACGCTCTCAACGTCCTGGAGTACCGCGACGCGCTGGACATCGTCGCACGCTACGCTTCGTCGTCGCTCGGCGGGGACGCGGTGCGCGCGCTGGAGCCCTCCACCGACCTCGGGTGGATCGAGCCGGAGCTGGCGCGCGTGGACCAGATGCGCGGCTTCCTCCGCGGCGACTCGGGTTGGTACATCCCCACGATCCCGGACGTGCGCGACCCGCTCCGCAAACTGCGCGTGGAGGGCTCCGTGCTGGACGGCGCGCAGCTCCGCGACGTGGCGACGCTCCTCGCCTCGTCGCGGGTGACGCGGAGGGCGATTCAGGGCCAGGCCGCCACCTTCCCCCTCCTCGCAATGCTCGCCGGCGCGCTGGTGGAGGCGGAGAAGGAGGAGACGGAGATCGGGCACACCGTGGACGACCACGGCACGGTGCGCGACGAGGCGTCGCCGCTCCTGTACCGCACGCGGCGCGAGATCAAGAGCGCTCGCAACCGGCTGGTGGAGAAGCTGGCGGCGTTCGTCGGCTCGCTCCCGGCGCACTACCAGGTGCCGGACGCGTCGGTGACGGTGCGCGAAGGGCGCTTCGTGATCCCCATCCGACGCGAGGGGCGCGGCGAGGTGGGCGGGATCGTGCACGACGAGAGCGGGACGGGGGCGACGCTCTTCGTGGAGCCGCCCGTCGCGGTGGAGATGATGAACCGCCTGCGCGAGCTGGAGGCGACGGAGCAGCGCGAGGTCACGCGTATCCTGCGCGAGCTTTCCGCCCGCCTGCGGCCGATGCAGCCGGAGCTGCTGGCGACGCTGGACGCGATGGTGGCGCTGGACTCGGTGTACGCGCGCGCGCGCTACGCCCTCAAGTCGGACGGGCACGTGCCGCGGCTCCTCCCCGCCGGGACGGAGGAGTACGAGGTGGTGAACGGCTACCACCCGGTGCTCCAGGCGCGCAGCGCGGCGGTCGTCCCTTTCGACCTGCGCATGGACGCGGGGGAGCGGACGCTGCTGATCTCGGGGCCCAACACGGGCGGCAAGACGGTGCTGCTGAAGGCGATCGGGATGATCTCGCTCCTGACGCAGAGCGGGATCATCCCGCCGGTGGGGCCGCGCTCGAAGCTGCCGATCTTCCGGCAGGTGTTCGCCGACATCGGTGACGAGCAGAGCATCGAGGCGTCGCTCTCCACCTTTTCCGCGCACCTCAAGAACCTGCGCGAGGCGCTGGACGGCGCGGACTGGGAGTCGCTGGTGCTGACGGACGAGATCGGGAGCGGTACGGACCCGGTGGAGGGCGGCGTGCTGGCGCGCGCCATCCTCATCGAGCTGACGCGCCGCTCCGCCTTCACCGTCGCCACCACGCACCTGGGGCAGCTCAAGCTCCTGGCTACGGAGGAGCGCGGGGTGGTGAACGCGTCGCTCCAGTTCGACGCCGAGCGCCTGCGGCCCACGTATCGCCTCGTGAAGGGGATCCCCGGCCGCTCATACGGCCTGGCGATCGCGCGGCGGCTGGGGATGGCGCCCTCGGTGCTGGAGCACGCCGAGTCCGCGATGCCCCAGGGGGAGCGCGACGTGGCCCGCCTCCTCCTGGACTTGGAGGCGAAGGAGCAGCGCCTCTCCGATGCCACGGTCACGCTGGAGCGCCAGCTCGCGGAGACGCGCGCGCTGCGCGAGGCGCTCGAGGAGCGCGAGCGCTCGCTCAAGGAGAAGGAGCGCGACGCGGAGCGGCGGGCGCGGCAGCAGGCGCGTGACCTCCTCCTCCGCTCGCGCGCCGAGGTGGAGGCCGCCATTCAGGAGGTGCGCGGCGTGGCCGACGCAGCGCAGCTGGAGGAGGCCGCCCGCGCAGCGCGCCGCCGCGTAGAGGAGGCCGCGACCCGGCAGCGCGAGCGCGTGCCGCAGGAGCGCAACAAGGGGGGCGCGCACCCCGCCCGCCCGGCCGCCGCGCAGGCGTTGGAGGCGGGCGTGCGCGTGAGGATCGAGTCGCTGGGGCGCACCGGCACCGTGGTGGAGGTGCGCGATGGGAAGGCGCTGGTGGAAGCGGGCTCCATCCGCCTCCTCCTGCCCCGCGAGGACCTCTCCCCGCTCCCCGCCGGCGACCAGCAGCGCGAGCGGAGCAAGCCGACCGCCGGCTACTACTCGCACACCAGCGAGGCGCACCCGGAGGTGGACCTGCGCGGGATGCGCGTGGACGAGGTGGAAACCGTGCTCGGACGCGCGGTGGACGACGCGATCCTCGCGGGCCTGCCGTCGTTCCGCATCATCCACGGCAAGGGCACCGGTGCGCTGCGCGCCCACGTCCGCGACCTGATCAAGAACGACCGCCGCATCCTGACCTCGCGCACCGGAGAGCTGTTCGAGGGCGGGACGGGGGTGACGGTGGTGGAATTCGCATGACGGCAGGGAATAGGGAATAGCGAATAGCAAGCAAAAGCCTGCAAGCCCGCGCCTGGTTGGCTGTTCCTATTCCCTGATCCCTATTCCCTAATCCCTAAGCAGTCCGTGCCAATCCCGGATCACCTCGTCGAACAGGTCCGACAGCAGGCGGACCTCGTGGAGATCGTCTCGGAGCACACGCGCCTCAAGCGCTCCGGGAGGACCTTCCGCGGGCCGTGCCCATTGCACGGCGGCGACGGGCCCAACTTCTCCGTGGATCCGGCCAAGGGGTACTACAAGTGCTTCGTGTGCGGGGAGGGGGGGACGGTCTACACCTTTCTCATGAAGCACCTCGGGATGAGCTATCCCGAGGCGATCCGCTCGGTGGCGGAGCGCGTGGGGATCGAGATCCCGGACGAGCGGGCGTGGCACCAGGAGGTCGATCCCAACCAGCCGCTGTACGAGGTCAACGCCTTTGCCGCGGACTGGTTCAGGAAGCGGCTCTGGGACGACGAGCGAGGCAAGGCGGCGCGCGAGTACCTGGAGCGGCGCGGGATCACCCGCGAGACGGCGGAGCGCTTCGGGCTGGGATGGGCGCCGGAGGAGTGGACCGCGCTGGGCGAGGCCGCGCGCAAGCACGGCATCGACAACGGGCGCCTGCTGGCGCTCGGTCTGGCCAAGGAGTCGAAGAACGGGCGTGACCCGTATGACGCCTTCCGCGCGCGCATCATCTTCCCCATCGAGGATCTGAGCGGGCGCGTGGTGGCGTTCGGGGGGCGCATTCTGGGCGAGGCGGACGAGCGCACGCCCAAGTACCTGAACTCTCCCGAATCCCCCGTCTACCACAAGGGCAACGTCCTGTACGGCCTGGGATGGAGCCGCGGCGCCATCCGCAAAGAAGAGGCGGTGCTGGTGGTGGAGGGGTACATGGACTACGTCTCCCTGGCCGCGCACGGGGTGGGGAACGCCGTCGCCCCGCTGGGGACGGCGATGACGCAGGAGCAGGCGGAGCTCATCGCCCGCTACGCCCGGCGCGCCATCCTCCTGTACGACAGCGACAAGGCCGGCCTCAAGGCCACCTTTCGCACCGGCGACGAGCTCCTGCGGGCGGGCCTCGAGGTCCTCGTCGCCACGCTGCCGGAAGGGGAGGACCCCGACTCGCTGGTGCGCAACGAAGGGCCGGCCGCGCTCCGCCGCTACCTGGACGACGCGGTGGACGTGATGGAGCGCAAGATCCAGATCCTGGAGCGCAAGGACTTCTTCTCCAGCATCAAGGGCACCCGCCAGGCGATCGACTCCCTCCTCCCCACCGTCCGGGCCGCCGCCGACGAGCTGGTGCGGGGCGTGTACATCCAGCGCATCTCCGAGAAGACGGGCGTTCCGCGCGAAACGCTGGAGCGCGAGGTCGCCGAGGCCGCGTCGCGCGATCCCCGCCCGCCCGGAACCCCGGAGCGCCGCCGCCGCGACGAGAGCCGCCGCGCGGAGGAGTTCGCGCAGCAGCCCGCGCGCAAGGACATGCGCACCAACGCAGAGCGCTCGCTCCTCCTGCTGATGGTGCACGACGAGCGCTGGCTGGAGGAGGCGGCCAAGCACGTGGAGGCGGAGGCCCTCTCGCTCCCCCTCTACCGCACGCTATTCCAGGGCCTGCTGGACACCGAGGGGCACCGCGACGCCGCGGGCGAGTGGCTCACCCGCTTCCCCCCCGAGGTGCAGCCGCTCCTCGAAGAGCTGCGCGGCGACCCGGAGATCGCGTCGATGGTCCCGGCCGAGGCGTTCTTTCGCGGGAGCGTGTCGCAGATCCTGGAGCGCGCGCACCTGGAGCGCCTCGCCGAGCTGACCCGCGAGCTCAACATCGCCGGCCCGGAGCAGCAGATGCTCCTGCTGCGCGAAAAGGCCCAGCTCGTGAAGGTGATGCGCGAGAACGGCTACCTGCGCAGGCCCGGCTTCGTGCAGGCCCTCACGCAGAACTCCCCGCGCTACCGCGCCGGGCCGCTGGAGTGACTGGAGGGACATGGGCCGTGTAGAAACCCTTTCTCGTCCTGCGCGACGCGCCGCACCGGCCTCGGCCTTGCGCCGTTACTCTGGCGCGGAGCGAAGGATCTACTGTGCGTTCCAGGGGCTTGGGTGTGATGTGCCGGTCCCGGGCCGGCTCTGGCTAAATCCTTCGATCGCCGCAGGAGGTTGGGTGTGTTTCGGCGGGCATCGGAGCGGGCGGGCGGGCTCCCTCAGAATGACAAGGGGAAGGGGCACATGACGTTGGACGACCTGGAGACGCCCGCGGCACTGGTGGACGTGGAGCGGATGGAGGCGAATCTGCGCCGGGCGGCGGAGTACTGCCGCGCGCACGGCCTCGAGTGGCGGCCGCACGCGAAGACGCACAAGACGCCGGAGCTGGCGGCCGAGCAGGTAAGGCTGGGCGCGGTCGGCGTTACGGTGGCGACGCCGCGAGAGGCGGAGGTGATGGCAACGGCGGTGGACGACATCCTCCTCGCCTACCCGCCGTTCGGCGCGAGCAAGCTGGAGCGCCTGATGCGCCTGCCCGAGCACGTCCGCCTCACGGTGGGGCTGGACTCGGCGGAGGCGCTGGACGCGCTGGCGGAGGCGGCGCGCCGGGCGGGGAGGACGGCGGGGGTGCTGGTGGAGCTGGACGCCGGGATGGGTCGCGTCGGGCTCGGGTCGCCGGAGCACGCGGTGGAGCTGGCGCGGCGCGCGAGCGAGACACCGGGGGTGGAGTACCGGGGGATCATGTTCTACCCGGGCCACATCCGCGGCCCCGTCGCGGAGCAGGACGAGGCGCTCGCCGCCCTCGACGTCTGCCTCGGCGAGCGCATCGTGGCGCTCTCCGAGGCAGGGCTGCGGCCGCGGGTGGTGAGCGGCGGATCGACGCCCACCTTCTGGCGCTCGCACGAGGTGGCGGGGATCACCGAGCTGCGCCCCGGCACCAACATCTTCAACGACCGCACCACCGCCGAGATCGGCGCCTGCGCGTGGGACGAGTGCGCGTACTCCGTCCTCGCCACCGTGGTCAGCACGGCGGTGGCGGGGCAGGCGGTGGTGGATGCCGGGTCGAAGGCCCTCGCCAAGGAAGAGCTGCGCGCCACGGGTGGCGGCTACGGCGCGCTCCTGGAGCACCCCGAGGTGGTGGTCAAGGCCGTATCGGAGGAGCACGGCCTGCTCGACCTCGCCGGCACCGAGTGGCGCCCGCGCGTCGGCGAGCGGGTGCGCATCGTCCCCAACCACGTGTGCGTGTCGGTGAACCTGCAGGAGCGGCTGTGGGGGGTGCGCGGCGGCGAGGTGGCGGCGGAGTGGGAGATCGCGGGTCGGGGGCGCGCACCGTGGGTGGCGCGGGCGCAAACGGCTGCCATCGGCTGAGGTCCGGGCGGGCGGGGTGCACTCTCCGCCCGTCCGTGGTTAGATTGACCCGCGCCACCCCTCCGCCGCGCCTCCCGTCCGGGGCCCGATGAACCTGATCCTCCGGCTCCTTTACGTGCTCCTTGCGGGCATGCGCGGTGCGCGGCTCCAGCCGCTGGACCAATCCGTGCTGAAGTTCCGGGTCTTCCCGAACGACCTGGACACCAACTTCCACATGAACAACGGGCGCTACCTCACCCTGGTGGACCTGGGGCGGCCGGACCTGCTGGTGCGCCTGGGCGTGGTGCGCGAGGTGCGCCGGCGCCGCTGGAACCCGGTGGTCGGATCGCTCGCCATCCGCTACCGCCGCTCGCTGGCGCCATGGCAGAGCTACGAGCTGAGGACGCGCCTGGTGGGGTGGGACGACCGCTGGTTTTTCTCGAGCAGCGCTTCACCCGCGGCGGCGACACCATGGCGGTGGCGATGGTGAAGGCGCTCTTCGTGGGCCCGGACGGACGCGTGCCGCCGCAGGAGCTGGTGGACGCGACGGGCTACGAGGTGGTGCCGCCGGAGATTCCAGAGTCGATTCGCAGATGGGAAGATGCCGAGGACGACCTCCTCGAGCAACGGGAGCTTGCGACCCGGGATGGATGAGATGCACGACTACGAGGAGCTCGCCGCCCGCATGGAGCGGCTGGAACGCGCCGTCGAAGAGCTGGCCCGCCGCCTTCCGGCCGCGGGGGCCGGCGCGGCCGCGCACACCGCTCCGGCGCTCCCGCCCCGCGTCCCCGTGGGCACCGCCGCGGCGGTGCGCGTCCCCCGCGAGGCGATCCGCTGGGACGGGCAGCTCTGGCTCAACCGGCTGGGGATCGGGCTCCTCCTGCTGGGCGTCGCGCTCCTCTTCCGCTACTCCATCGACATGGGGTGGATCACGCCCGCCGTGCGCGTGGGCTTCGGCACCGCCGTGGGCGTCACGCTGCTGGCCGCCGGGCTGCGCATCGGGGAGAAGCGCCGTTTCGGATCGGTGCTGGTGGGGGGTGGGATCGCGGTGTTCTACATCGTGGGATGGGCCGCGTTCAACCTGTACTCGCTGGTCGGCTACACGGCGGCCTTCGCGGGGGCGGTGGCGGTCACGGGGCTCGCCTTCTGGCTGGCGCTGCGCAAGGACGAGCCGGCGCTCGGCATCATGGGCGCCATCGGCGGGCTGGGGACTCCGCTGCTGCTGGGGCTTTCCTACGGCACGCCGCGCGGACTCGCCATCTACACCTGCATCATCATCGGCTGGACCGCGGCGCTGCACCTCAAGCGTAGCTGGCGCTGGGTGCTGTGGACGACGCTGGCGTTCGGGTGGGTGCTGCTGTGCCGGTACGCGTACCACGTGGCCCTTCCGGACCGCCTCGTCGCCGCCGACGCGTGGGTGCTGCAGGGCGCGGCGGTCTTCGCCTGGGCCTGTACGGGGCTCCTGCCGCTCCTCGCGCGCCTGCGCCTGGCCCACGAGCGGCGCTGGTCGGACCTGGACGCGCTGCACTGGTACGGGGTGACGCTGGTGCCGCCGGGCGCCGCGCTCCTGGTCACCGGCCTGGTGTGGACGCTCCCCGGCGAGCGCTGGGGCGCGGCGGCGATGGCGGGCGCGGCCCTCTACGCCGCCTCCGCTTATCTCCTCTGGTCGCGCGACCGGCGGCTGGCGCGGGTGCTCGCGCTCGCGTCGTCGGTGATGCTCACGGTGGGGATGATCGGCGCGCTGGAGGGGAACGTCCTGCTGGCGGGGCTCGCGGTGCAGTCGCTGGCGCTTCACGCGCTGGCGGGGAAGGGGGGCGGGGTCGCGCTGCGCTGGACGGCGCACAAGGCATACATCGGCGCGGGGGCGTGGCTGCTCTACCGCCTCGCCGCGGACCCGGGTGCGGGGTGGGCCAACTCGTCCACGGCGGTGGTGGTGCTGGCGTGCGGATTCGCGGCATCGTACCTCGTGCGCCGGCGTCCCGAGATGCTGGCCTACCGCTACTTCGTCCACGGCGCGCTACTCTGCTTCCTGTGGCGCGAGCTGGCGCGGATGGACGGCGGCGAGGGCTTCGCCACGGTGGCGTGGGGCGCGTACGCTCTGGGGCTGCTCCTCTTCGGGATGTCGCGTGCCCGGCCGCTGGTGGAGAAGACGGCGCTCGCCACCCTGCTGGTGGTGGTCGCCAAGCTCTTCGTGGTGGACCTGGCAGCGCTGGAAGCGATCTACCGTATCCTGCTCTTCCTGGGCTTCGGAGGCGTGTTCCTCTTCTTCAGCTACGCATTGCAGAGCTGGCTCCGCCCGCGCGCCGCGGAGCCGCCCCCCGCCCCCCGCATCGCCGGTTGACGCCTCACGCCCCGCCCGCCGGCCTGTGCGAGAGCTGCCGCAACGTGCGCATCGTGGACACGCGCAAAGGCTCGCGCTTTTACCTGTGCGAGATGTCCGAGGTAGATCCGCGCTTCCCGAAGTACCCGCCCACGCCGGTGCTGCGCTGCATCGGCTACACGCCCGCGGGACCTGCGGCGGAATGACGAACGACGGGCCCGGCGCGATCCCGGGCCCGTTGTTTTTTTCTGGCCAGTGGCTGTTCGGGGCGAGTGAACTCGCAGCAACAACAGCACAAGGTCCGCCTGCGCGGACTCGGGGGCGAGACCCGCGCGGGTGGCGGGATGGCTGCGCGGACAGGAGCCGCCGTTCCATAAGCCCCGATCCAGGAGCGAATGAAGGCCGCTGGAAACACGCAAAGTCCGCTTCGCGGAGTCCGGGTCCAATGCCGCGTTACTCGAGCCGGCTTCAGCCGCCTTCCCGTGGTTCCAGTCGGGGGCTTCAGCCCCGGTGAAGCGGCCCCGGTGTCCGCCTCCCGCATCGATCCCGCCCCCCGATGGCAGCCCCGGTGCCCGCCTCCCGCACCCATCCCGCGCCCGATGATGTGGCTCCGGTGCCGGCCTCCCGCACCGATTCCGCCGCCCCTATGCCGGCCGGGGTGCCCGCCTCTCGCATCCATCCGGGCCTCGGTGATCCGCCCGGGTGCCCGCTTCCGCATCGATCCCGCCCCGGTCAACCGTCCGGGGTGCCCGCGTCGCACACCAATGCCGCTCGCCGGAGCCTGCGAAGGCAGGCTTCCCGCGGTTGTTGCAGCGGCTTCAACCGCCGGGAATCCACCCCCTCCGGGCCGCCTCACTCCCCCCCGTACATCGCCTCCAGCTCGTACACCGCCTCCGCCGGGCCGATGACGATCAGCGTCTCGCCGGCGCCGAGGACGCGCTGGGCGTCGGGGTTCAGTGCAAAGACGCCGCGGGTGTCGCGGATGGCCAGGATGCTCACGTTGCGCATGCGGCGCAGGTCGCAGCGCGCCACCGTCTGGCCGGCAAAGGGGGAATCGGGCGGGATGGTGATCTGCCCCACGTCCACCGCCACGTCCATCCCGAAGCTGAACATCTCGTCGAACAAGTCGTGAACGGCCGGGCGCAAAAGGGCCAGCGCCAGCCGGTGCCCGCCGATATCCTCGGGGGTGACCACGCGGTCGGCGCCGGCGCGTCGCAGCTTCGACTCGGAGGCGTCGCTGTTGGCGCGCGAGACGACGAGGAGCTTGGGGTTGAGGCCGCGCGCCGTCAGCACCGTGAGGACGTTGTTGGCGTCGGAGTCGAGGGCGGCCACCAGCCCGCGCGCGCCCGCGCCACGCCGGCGGCCTCCAGGATCCCGTCGTGTGTGGCATCGCCGATCACGTGGGGAATCCCCTCGGCCAGGAGGCGCTCCTCGAACTCCTCCTTCTCGTCGATCACCAGGAACGACTCGCCGCGCACCATCAGGTCGCGCACGATGCGGGTGCCCAGCCGCCCGTAGCCGCAGACGACGAAGTGGTCCCTCAGGTTCTCGATCCGCTGCGTCATCTTGCGCCTCTCCACGCTCAGCCAGTACGTCTGCCCCAGCATCACCTCGATCGCGTTGCCGGCGGCCCACGCGCCCACGCCCACCCCCACCATGATCAGCGCGATGGTGAAGAGCCGCCCGCCCTGCGACAGCGGCTCCGTCTCCCCGAACCCCACCGTGGCGACGGTGATCACCGTCATGTACAGCGCATCGATCCACCCCATCCCCTCCACGAGGCGGTAGAAGAGGGTACTCCCCGCGATCAGGAGGAAGAGGACGAAGAGCGCGATCTGCAGACGGCGGAGCGGGTGCTGCGCCGCCGAGCTGATCCGGTAGCGGAGCGACGCCTTGCGAGCCCGCTTGCGGCGGTCGTTGGGGTAGGGGCGCGGGCGGCGGATCACAACTCAGGCGGCGCCGAAGCCGCGCGTCGCCTCCACGGCGCGGCGGTAGTGCTCCACCTGGCGCTCGATCTCCGCCTCGCTCCACCCGATCCCCGGCTCGGCCGCCATGCGCTCCGCCACCTCGCGCGCCACCGTCAGCCCCCCGTCGCGCGCCTCGTAGAAGATGTGGAGGCGGCGCACCAGCAGGTCCTCCAGCGTCATCGCCATCTCGCAGCGCACCGCGCGCCCGATCTCGGCGCGCAGGTAGGGGAGGGAGGGGACCAGCCGCGTGCCCAGCTCGGGATCGCGCCCGATCTCGTCCAGCACCGCGCCGGCCTCGTCGCCGTAGAAGCGGGCCAGGTGCGTGGCGGCCGCCTCGTCCAGACCCGCGGCGGCCGCCACCTGGCGGATGCGCGCGGCGAAGGCGTCCCAAGGCTCGGCCGGGGCGGCGGGGAGGGGAAGGTCTTCGGTGAGGGAGCTCCCGCTGGCCACGCCGTGCCGTTCCTGGAGGATGCGCGCCGCCTCGTCCGCCACCTCGGCCGCCATCACGCGGTAGGTGGTCAGCTTGCCGCCCGCGACGTTGAGGAGGCCGCTGCGGTCCTGCCATATCTCGTGCTCGCGCGAGGTGGCGCTCTCCGAGCGTCCGCCCTCGGTGTCGAGCGGCGCCAGCAGGGGACGCACGCCGGCCCAGCTGCTCACCACGTCCGCCTCCGTCAGCCGCGCGGCCGGGAAGATGGAGTTGGCGGACTCCAGCAGGTAGCGCACGTCGGCCTCGTCCGCCCGCACGTCGGCGGGGGAGCCGCGGAAGTCGGTGTCGGTGGTGCCCACGTACGAGAACTCGCCCCACGGCAGCACGAACATCACCCGCCGGTCCACCGGGGAGCGGAAGGTGATGGCGCCGCGGTTCCCCAGCCGCTCGCCGGGGACCATGATGTGGACGCCCTTGGTGGTGCGCAGCCGCGGCTTGGTGCCGGGGTCGGCCAGGCGCCGCACGATGTCGCTCCAGGGCCCGGTGGCGTTCAGGATCACGCGCGCGCGCACCTCCGCTACGCCCCCACCCAGTCTGTCCCGCACCCGTGCGCTCGACACCCGCGCCCCCTCGCGACGCAAGCCGGTCACCTCCGCGTGCGGCACGACGGCGGCACCGGACTCGTGGGCGCCGCGGGCGTTGGCCAGTGCCAGCCGCGCGTCGTCCACCGCTGCGTCGTAGTAGAGGGCTGCGCCCACCACTCCCTCGCCGCGCAGCGCGGGCTCCGCCACCGCGACGGCGGCGGGGGAGAGCATCCGGTGCCGCGAGATGTTGCGAAAGAGGGAGAGGAGGTCGTACAGCCACATCCCCGCCTGCAGCTTACGGCGCCCCACGGGGCCGTTGCGGAAGACGGGGAAGAGGAAGGGGAGGGGGTGCACGAGATGCGGAGCCAGCGCCAGGAGGCGGCGCCGCTCCGCGCTGGCCTCGAAGACGAGGCGGAAGTCGAACGTCTCCAGGTAGCGCAGGCCTCCGTGGATGAGGCGCGACGAGCGGCTGCTGGTGCCCTGCGCGATGTCGCCCGCGTCCACCAGCGCCACCCGCAGGCCGCGCCCGGCGGCGTCGCGCGCGACCCCCGCGCCCGTGATCCCCCCGCCGATCACCAGCAGGTCCCACGTCCCGCGTCCGAGCGCGTTCCAGTGCCCCGCGCGCGCCGCGGCGGAGAAGGGCGTCACGGGGTCAGGACGCGCTCTCGGCGACGTCCTTGAAGCCGAGCGCCCGCAGCAGCGAGGCGAAGGAGACGTCCGCGTGGCTCAGGACGAAAACCCCTTCGAAGGTGGTGTCCAGGAAGGTGAAGTCCGTCTCGATCAGGAGCCCGTCCACCGCATCGCGCCCCACCAGCTCGCGATCGCCGGCGGTGAGGACGGGGGTGCCGATCATCACGCCCTTGTTCAGGAACGTCCCCAGCACCCCCACGTACGCCGCGCACACGATGTTCCCCATCTCGTTGAGCGCGGAAAGCTCCAGAGCTCCGATCTCGGTGTGGCGCGATGCGTCGCGGCGCATCATCAGCGCCACCATGCGCAGCGCGGTCGCCTTGGCCAGGATGAGGGCCGCCTGCTCGCCCCCCTCCTCGGACACGCCCACGATGGGAACGCTGATCAGCACCAGCTCCCCGTCCCCGGGGAGCGACGCGATCAGCGCCGCGCGCGTCACCCACTGGATGCGCGGCACGGAGATCATCACCGTGAGCCCCGTGAGCTGCGACAGGTTGGTGGCGGCGTGGCCCGCCCCGATGTTCACGACCTCGCGGATCGCGTCGAGCTGCTGGGGTGTCACCGGGAGCTGGGCGGTCATGGTGGATGCGGTGTGCGATATCGGCGCGGGCGCGGCTACGCCCGTTTCCCCGGCTTCGGCAGAAGTCGGGCCGCGGCTCATGAGCCCGGCCCGGCTGGGGCGAGTGAACTCGCGGCAACGACAGCACAAAGTCCGCCCGCGCGGACTCCGGGAGGGGGATCGCTTCGGAGCCAGTGGATACGGGCGAGGCCCGGGGCACCGTTCCAGGAGCGAATCGAGGCCGCTGGAACCACACGAAGTCCGCCTGCCGCGGACTCCGGTCCAATGCCGCGTTTCTCGAGTCGGCTTCAGCCGCCTTCCCGGGGTTCCAGCCGGGGGCTTCAGCCCCCGGTGTCCAGCGGCAGCGCCAACACCAGCCTCCCGCGCGAATCCCGCCATCCGGAGCCCGCGAAGGCAGGCTTCCCGCGGTTGTTGCAGCGGTTTCAACCGCCGGAATGGAAGAGGAATCAACCCCCTGGCTGCCGGAGGAATCAACCCCCGGCCTGACCGAGGAATCAACCGCCGGCCACCAAGCGCCCCCTCACAGCCGCGGGACCGTCACCCCCACCTGCCCCTGGTACTTCCCCTTGC
>JAUJMI010000341.1 GCA_030446945.1 Longimicrobium sp.
CGTGGGTGATGGCCACGATCGTCCCCTTGAACTCCGCCAGGTGGTGCTCCAGCCACGCCACGGACTCGGCGTCCAGGTGGTTGGTGGGCTCGTCCAGGAGGAGCATGTCCGGCTCTTCGAGGAGCACCTTGCACAGCGCCACGCGGCGCCGCTCGCCGCCGGAGAGGTTGGTGACTTCCGCGTCGCCCGGGGGGAGGCGGAGGGCGTCCATGGCGATCTCGATCTTGCGGTCGAGCTCCCACAAGTTCCCCGCGTCGATCTGGTCCTGCAGCCTCGCCTGCTCCTCGATCAGCGCGTCCATGTCCGCGTTCTCGTCGCCGAACGAGTTGTTGACCTCCTCGTAGCGGCGCAGCACGTCGCGCTGGTGGCGGACGGCCTCTTCCACGTTGCCGCGCACGTCCCGCGACGCATCCAGCTGCGGCTCCTGCGCCAGGTAGCCGATGCGCGTGCCGCCGGCGGCCCACGCTTCGCCCTGGAAGTCCTTGTCGACGCCGGCCATGATGCGCAGCAGCGTGCTCTTGCCGCTGCCGTTGGAGCCCACGACGCCGATCTTGGCGCCCGGGTAGAAGGAGAGCCAGATCCCCTTGAGGATCTCGCGGCTGGGCGGGACCACCTTGCGGAGGTCCTTCATGACGTAGATGAACTTGGAGGTATCGAGGGTGCTCATTCTGTCCGAGCTTGGGCGCGTTTGCTGATGCGGCAGGCCGGTTTTCGGGCGGCGGGCCGGGGATGGGGAACAAGATAGCATTGTGGAGGGCGGGCCGGGAGACGGGACTGCGGGGAATGGGGAATGGGGAATGGGGAATGGGGAATGGGGAATGGGGAATGGGGAATGGGGGATGGGGGATGGGGGATGGGGGATGGGGGACAGGGATGCCGCGGACGGGAGGGCCAGGCACGGAGGCGGGGATGGCACGGGCAGCCACGTAAGGCCCACGCGGGGCGGGCCCTACGCGGTGGCGGCGCGATGGGTGGAGGGCGAGGTGGGGGAGATGGCGGACGCGATGAATCGCGCCCCTACGAGGTGTTCGTTCAGCAGCCGCAGGCGGAGGGAGGGGGCCTTGCCGGGGCGCGGCGCCGTGTCCTACACTACGAGCCGGATACGAACGAGCGTTCCAATCCCCGTGGAGGCGCGTGGCCGCTGTCGATCGCAAGCCCGTGAGCGTGGCCATCGTGGGCGGGGGACCGGCGGGGCTCTACCTGGCGCTCCTGCTGCGCAAGGCCGACCCCGCGCGCCGCGTCACCCTCTTCGAGCGCAACCGCGCCGACGACACCTTTGGATGGGGCGTCGTCTTCTCCGACCAGACGCTCGGCAACCTGCGCGAGGCCGATCCCGAGTCGTACCGCGAGATCGCCGATCACTTCGCGCACTGGGACGACATCGACATCCACTTCCGCGGCTCCACCATCACCTCGGGCGGGCACGGCTTCTCCGGCATCGCCCGCGTCAAGCTCCTCCAGATCCTCCGCGACCGCGCCGCCGCCCTCGGCGCCGACCTCCGCTTCCAGCACGACGTGGCCGACGACGCTGAACTGGGCGGCGTGGACCTGGTGGTCGCCGCCGACGGGGTGAACAGCCGGCTGCGCGCCAAGTACGCGGACGACTTCCGCCCCGACCTGGACGTGCGGTCGGCCCGCTTCGTATGGATGGGGACGACGAAGCTGTTCGACGCCTTCACCTTCATCTTCGTCGAGAACGAGCACGGCGTCTTCCAGGTGCACGCATACCGCTACGACGACCGCAACTCCGCCTTCATCGTGGAGGCCGACGAGCAGTCGTGGCGCAGCGCGGGCTTCGAGGGGATGGACGAGGGAGCGACGGTGGCGGCATGCGAGCGGATGTTCGCGCCGTGGCTGGACGGGCACCCGCTGCGCAGCAACGCGCCGCACCTGCGCTCGCCGTGGATCTCGTTCACGCGCGTCAGCAACGAGCGCTGGTTCACGATGCAGGGCGCCGCCGCCCCGGTCGCGCTGATCGGCGATGCGGCGCACACGGCGCACTTCTCCATCGGCTCGGGGACGAAGCTGGCGATGGAGGACGCCATCGCGCTGGCCCGCATCCTCGACGCGGAGCCGGAGCTGGCGGCGGCGCTGGCGAGCTACCAGGAGGAGCGCCGCACCGACGCCGTGCGGCTCCAGAACGCCGCGCGGAACTCGATGGAGTGGTTCGAGAACGTGCGCCGCTACGTGCACCTGGATCCGCCGCAGTTCGCGTACTCGCTCCTCACGCGCAGCCAGCGGGTGGGCCACGAGAGCCTGCGCCTGCGCGACCGCGCCTACCTGGAGGGCGTGGAGCGATGGTTCGCGTCGCGCGTCGAGGAGCGCGAGCCGCCGGCGCCGATCCCCCCGATGTTCACGCCCTTCCGGCTCCGCGGGATGACGCTGCACAACCGCGTCGTCGTCGCGCCGATGGACATGTACTCCGCGGAGGAGGGCACGCCCAACGACTTCCACCTGGTGCACCTGGGCGCGCGCGCACTGGGCGGCGCCGCGCTCGTCTTCACCGAGATGGCGTGCGTATCCCCCGAGGCGCGCATCACGCTGGGGTGCACGGGGATGTACGCAGACGAGCACCTCGCCGGGTGGACGCGCATCGTGCGCTTCGTGCACGAGCGGACGCCCGCGAAGATCTGCCTCCAGCTCGGCCACTCCGGGCGCAAGGGCTCCACGCGGGTGATGTGGGAGGGGATGGACCAGCCGCTGGAGGAGGGCGGATGGGAGGTGCTGGGTCCATCGCCCGAGCCGTGGGCGCCCGGCAACCCCGTCCCCCGCCCGATGACGCGCGCCGAGATGGACCGCGTGCGCGACGAGTTCGTGCGCGCCACGGAGATGGCGGCGGCGGCGGGGTTCGACATGGTGGAGCTGCACTGCGCGCACGGGTACCTCCTCTCCTCCTTCATCACCCCGCTGAGCAACACGCGCACGGACGAGTACGGCGGCTCGCTGGAGAACCGCCTGCGCTACCCGCTGGAGGTCTTCCGCGCCATGCGCGCGGCGTGGCCCCAGGAGCGACCGATGTCGGTGCGCATCTCGGCGACGGACTGGATGGAGGAGGGGATGGGGTGCGGCGATTCGGTGGAGGTAGCGCGCGCCCTCCACGCGGCCGGCGCGGACGTGATCCACGTCTCGGCCGGCCAGACTTCGCCGGGGGCGAAGCCCGTGTACGGGCGTATGTTCCAGACGCCGTTCAGCGACCGCATCCGCAACGAGGCGCGCGTGCCGACCATCGCCGTGGGCAACATCACCGAGGCGGACCAGGTGAACGGGATCATCGCCGCCGGCCGCGCGGACCTGTGCGCCCTCGCCCGCCCGCACCTGACCGACCCGCACTGGACGATCCACGCCGCCGCCGAGCTGGGGTACGCGGACCAGTGGTGGCCCGTTCAGTACGGCAGCGGCAGGCAGCAGCTGGAGCGGCAGGTGCAGCGCAAGGCGGAATTGGCTGGCGGGGGGATCTGATGCGCGCGGGCAGCCGCCGGTGACCGCCCTCCTCGTGGGCAGGCACGCCATCGTCACTGGCGGCGGGCGCGGCATCGGCGCGGCGATCGCGGAGGAGCTGGCGCGGCTCGGCGCCGACCTCACGCTGATGGGCCGCGACCTGGCGCGCGTGGAGGCGCACGCGGGCGTCCTGCGCGAGCGGCATGGCGTACGTGTACTGTCGCTGGCGTGCGACGTGGCGGAGGAGGATTCCGTGCGCGACGCGTTCGCCCGCGCGCGCGGCGAGTTGGGAGACGCGGCGATCCTGGTGAACAACGCGGGCCAGTCCGCCGCCACCCCGTTCGCCGATACGCCGCGCGAGGTGTGGGACCGGATGCTGGCGGTGAACCTGACGGGCACCTTTCTCTGCACGCGCGAGGTGATCCCGGGGATGACGGCGGCGCGCTGGGGGCGGGTGGTGAACGTGGCGTCGACGGCGGGGCTGCGCGGCTACCCGAAGACGGCGGCGTACACCGCGGCCAAGCACGGCGTCGTGGGCCTGACGCGCGCCCTCGCGCTGGAGACGGCGAAGCTGGGGATCACCGTCAACGCGGTCTGCCCGGGCTACACCGACACGGACATGGCCGCCGCCGCCGTCGGCAACCTGGTGCGCGAACTGGGGAAGACGGAGGAGGAGGCGCGGAAGATGATCACACGCGTGAACCCGATGGGCCGCCTGATCGATCCCGCAGAGGTCGCCGCGGCGGTCGGGTGGCTCTGCTCGCCCGCGGCATCGGGGGTGACGGGGCAGGCACTGGCGGTGGCGGGGGGGGAGGTGTAGGGGCGGCTGGGCGCGGCGGTTGAAACCGCGGCAACAACGGCGGGAAACCTGCCTTCGCAGGTTACATGCGTGGATGGGTGCGCTCCGGCGGCATCGGGCCGGGCCGCGTCACCGCGGGCTGAATCCCCCGGCTGGAACTACGCGAAGGCGGCTAAAGCCGGCTCGAGAAACCCGGCGTTGGACCCGGAGTCCGCGGAGGCGGACTTCGTGTGTTCCAGCGGCGAATTGATTCGCTCCTGGAGCGGACTACCTCGCGCGCCAGAGATCGGCAACGCAGG
>JAUJMI010000342.1:0-827 GCA_030446945.1 Longimicrobium sp.
TGGCGCCGCAGCTTCCCGCGCGCGGCGACCACTGGCACCGGCACGCGGACGCCGTGCAGCGCATTGTCCGCGACGTGCACGAGCGCCACGGCGGTGATCCGGAGCGGAGCTACCTCACCGGCTTCAGCTTCGGCGGCAACGGCGCGTTCGACCTGGGGCTGGCGCAACGCGGTTTCTGGGCGGCGCTCTGGGCCGTCGATCCCACCCGCATCCCGCCCGCCGACCCGGGGCTGCCGGTCTGGCTCTCCTTCGGTGAGGTGGGGCGCTACGGCAAACAGGGCTTCCTCCGCCGCCTCCGCCTCCGCGCAGCCGGCTCCGCCCTCGACGGCGACCGTTTCTACACCGACCGCGGCGAGGACCACGTCGGCTCCGCCACCTCCGCCTACCGCGAGGAGCGCGTCTACCGCTGGCTTCTCTCCAAGCGGCGCCGATCTGGAGACACGTAACCGACCCACTCACACGCAGGCACACCCCCGCACTCTCGCACACCCGTGTGCAGCCACACCCTCCCCTTCCTGAACGAAGCGCCGCGCCGCACCCGCCTCCGCACCGATCTCTGCGCGGATGTGAAGGAGACGGGCTCTCCCGTGCCCACCGCCCCATCCCATGTTTGACGCCGGTGTCTCGGATGCAAGCGGCCTCGCTCCGGTTATGCGACGGAGCCCGCGAAGGCGGACCTCGTGTTTTTGCACGCCTTTATTCCGCCGCTGGAACGCGGTCCCGAAAGCCGGCCTCGCCACACGCCCAGGACACGGGCAGCGACGCGGGGCTGCCCCCACGAGAGTTCGGCGTGGGCGGATGGCGGCGGTGCAACGCCGAACACGGGC
>JAUJMI010000342.1:927-2898 GCA_030446945.1 Longimicrobium sp.
GCGATGAATCGCGCCCCTACGGGATCGGGGCGTGCGGCACGGTTCGGTGCGGGGGAGGCGGTGGGCAGACACGCAGGTCTGCCCCTACCGGTGACGGTGTGGAGGGCGGCGGTCGAGGAAGGGGAGAGGGTGGGCGCGATGAATCGCGCCCCTACGGGATCGGGGCGTGCGGCACGGTTCGGTGCGGGGGGAAGGCGGTGGGCAGACACGCAGGTGCGTGATGGATCATACCCCCGAAGAATGCCGGGCCAGCCTGCGCCCCCCGGCCCGCCTCTTGCCCCATCCGCGTCCCACGATGACACCCTCCCTCCCCCCCGGCTACCGGGACATCCGCGCGTTCCTGACGCCGCGCCAGCAGGCCGCCGCGCTGGAGGTCGTGCGGCGCGTACGGGCGGAGGTGGATGCGGAGCTGTGGCGTGTCTTCCTCTTCGGGTCGCGGGCGCGCAGGGAGGCGCGGCCGGACTCGGACGTCGACCTGCTGCTGGTCTTCCGGCGCCTGCCGCCGGACAGGGAGCCGCAGGCCGGGGAGGCGGAGGACATCGCGGACGAGGTGGCCGGGCGGAGCGGGGTGCCGGTGACGGTGTGGTCCGTCTCGCTGCCCGACCTGGAGCGCGGGCGCCGCACGCCGATGCTGGTGGACGCGCTCGACGACGGGATCCCGCTCTGGCCGGACGGCAGCGCGCCGCTCCACCTCCCGTTCACCCCCCAGGACGCCGTGTGGTGCACCGCGTGCCTCCTGGACCGCGTGGCCGAGGGCGGGGCCGAAGCCCCCGCGCACCTCCGCGCGGGCGACATGGAGGGCGCGGCGCGGCGGGTGCGCGACGACGTGGTGCGGCTGTGCACCGCGCTGCTGCTGATGCACGGCGAAACGCGCCCGCGCCGAGGCGAGGCCGTGCGCCGCATCGCGTCGAGCGAGCCGGTGCTGCGCTGGGCGGCGGGGGCGTTCGGTGCGCCCGGGCACGAGGAGGACGCGCCCGTGCCGCCGCCGCCGGGGGGCTTCGGCGCGGCGTTCGCGGCGGTGGAGCGGCTGCGGGGGGAGGTCCTCCGCGGACGGAGCAGGCTCGTGGAGCGGGCGCGAAGCTTGCGGGATCATCCGGTGTATTACTCGCCGGACCGGCCCTCCCGCGCAGCATCCGGGACAGGGCAGACGGCACCTCGATCAACCCGAGTGCAACCATGAAGCTGATCCCAACGGACATGCGCCAGCAGCGTACGCTGTCGGCCGTGTTCACCGTAACCTTCGTGCTGAGCATCCTGCTCACCGCGTTCTTCCAGACGCAGGTGGTGAGCGGAAAGCAGTTCGCCATCCGCGCGGAGGAGAACCGGCTGCGGCCCATCGTGATCCCCGCGCCGCGCGGCACCATCGTGGACCGCAACGGCGAGGTGGTGGCCACCAGCCTGACCGCCTACTCCGTCGCCGTGCTCCCGGGCGACTCCGGCGTCATCCGCACCACCCTTCGCGACCTGATGCCCTTTCTGGGGCTCGCGGAAGAGGATGTGGAAGAGCTGATGGGGAAGCGCAACGGGCGCCCGCACGACCTGCTGGAGATCACCAACCGCGCCACCTACTCGCAGGCCGCCGCCATCGAGGAGCGCCGCGCGGCCTTCCCCAACCTCCTGGTGGTGGAGCGGCCGCAGCGCTACTACCCGTCGGGGCCGGCCATCGGCCACATGATCGGCTACGTGACCGAGATCACCAAGGAGCAGCTGCAGCTCCCGGAGTACAAGGAGGCCGGCTACCGGCAGGGGCGGCTGATCGGCCAGGCGGGAATGGAGAAGCAGTACGAGCTGCAGCTGACCGGCGAGGACGGCGCCCGCTACGTGGAGGTGGACGCCAAGGGGCGCGTCGTCAACCCGACGTCGTCCGTCGGCGCGCTGGCGCCCAAGCCCGGCGGGCAGCTCAAGCTGACCATCGACCTGCCGCTCCAGGAGTACGTGCACGAGATCTTCCCGGACACCATGAACGGCGCC
>JAUJMI010000342.1:2998-4513 GCA_030446945.1 Longimicrobium sp.
GGACGACGCGCATGCCCATCGCGTGCACGGGCGGCATGTCGTACATGGGCCGCTACGCGCGCTGCCACTACGCGCGCGGCCACGGCAGCCTGGACCTGGCGGCCGCCATCGAGAAGAGCTGCAACGTGTACTTCTACCAGCTGGGCATCCGCATGGGGCTGGAGACGCTGCTGGCCGAGGGGACGCGGATGGGCTTCAACCGCAAGACGGGGATCGACATCCCGGCCGAGGTGAGGTCCATCTTCCCGCGCAACGTGGCCGCGCTCAAGAAACGGCAGGGGCACGTGGCGCCGTCGGAGATCATGAGCTTCGCCATCGGCCAGGGCGCCAACTCGCAGACGGTCATCAACATGGCGCAGTTCTACGCCGCGATGGCGGGGAACGGCACCGGGATCGCCCCGCACCTGGTGGTCACCGAGGAGAACTCCAAGCGCAAGTCGATCGACCTGCGGCTGGACACCAAGGGGCTGGAGGCCATCTGGAGCGGGATGCAGCTGGTGACGGAGGAGGACGGCACGGCGGTGCAGAGCTCGCTGGAGCGCTACAAGCTCTACGGCAAGACGGGGACGGCGCAGAACAAGCCCAACCCGGACCACGGCTGGTTCGTGGGCTTCGCGGGCGTGCCGGGGAAGGAGCCGGAGATCGTGGTCGCGACCATCGTGGAGTTCGGCCTCCACGGCGACGCGGCGGCGCCGCTGGCCTCCAAGGTGGCCAACTTCTACCTGGACCGGAAGTACGGCCGCCCCTTCGACCCGATCCCCACCTGGGGCGAGCGGATCCGCGCCGGGCGCACCTGGAAGTTCGATCCGAACGGGCGCACCCTGACGCCTCCGGGCGGCACCCCGAAGCCGCAGCCGACCGCCCAAACCACGCCGGGCTGAGCGGCGTGCGCGCATGAAAACGGAGCGGCGGAGGCCCAGGCTTCCGCCGCTTCGCATTGGGTTGACGCGGCTGGGGGAGGCGCGCCAAGTTGTCGTGCTTCGACCTGCATCCTGGAACAGCGTGGCTCACACAGAGACACAGAGACACAGAGGAAGAACGGCAGGAGAGGTTCTCTGTGGCTTTCCGTACCTCTCCGCGGTTTCTGCGTGACACCCGCTGTTGGAACTTCGGCATTCATGGCTAGCGAGACCAAGTCACCGCCCGCCGCCGCGATCCCGCACGGGCTCACGCGCGAGCAGCTGCTGGAGATGTACCGGCTGGTGAGGCTCACCCGCTCGCTGGAGGAGAAGCTCGAGACGCTCTTCCGGCAGAGCAAGGTGGTGGGGGGGCTCTTCCGCTCGCTGGGGCAGGAGGGGGAGTCGGTGGCGAGCGCGTACGCGCTGCGCCGGCGCACGGACGGCACGGGCGACATGCTCTCGCCGCTGATCCGCAACCTGGGCTCCATGATCACGGTGGGCGCCACGCCGGCCGAGGTGGTGCGGCAGTACATGGCCAAGGGCGACTCGCCGGCGCGTGGCAAGGAGCTGAACATCCACTTCACCGACTACCAGCGCGGCTTCATCGGGCAGATCT
>JAUJMI010000033.1 GCA_030446945.1 Longimicrobium sp.
CGCTCTACGCGAGGCTGCGGCTCCGGGTCAACGAGGACAAGAGCGCGGTGGCGCGCGCGTGGGACCGAAAGTTCCTGGGCTACAGCTTCTGGGTAGCTCCGGGACGGGAGGTCAAGCGCCGCGTCGCGCCGAAGGCCCTGGACGGATTCAAGGAGCGCATCCGGCAGATCACGAGCCGGAACGGAGGGAGGTCGCTGCCGAAGGTGGTGGAGGAGCTGCGGACGTACCTGCTGGGGTGGAAGGCCTACTTCCGACTGGCGGATACACCGGGGGTCTTTCGCGACCTCGACCAGTGGATCGCCCGAAGGCTGCGGATGGTGCAGCTCAAACAGTGGAAGCGTGGGCGCACGACGTACCGGGAGATGAGAACTCGGGGGGTCCCCGATCCGCTTGCCCGGGCCGCCGCCAAGCACACGCGAAGCTGGTGGAGACTGTCCCGCCACGGTGCGCTCCACACCGCCCTGCCGGGCAGGCATTTCGATCAAATGGATCTGCCGCGGCTAGCAACGCACTAACCTCAACTTTCCGAACCGCCGGATGCGGACCCGCATGTCCGGTGGTGTGGGAGGGGTGCAGCCGGGATCACCGGCTGCCCCCTGTCCCGATCTTCCGCAGGTCACGGCAGGTCGGACGTGGAGCCGCGGAGGGCGAGAAGACGGAGGAGCTGGCGGACGCGTGCAAGCACCCCCTCGCCCAGGTATTTATTGGGGGAGGGGCAGCGAGTGTAACAGGCGGAGGCGGGGGCCCGCGATGCCGCCCTGCGCTGAGTCCCCGCTCCAGCGGCGCATGGCGAGGGAGGTGTTGGCCCCGCCGAAGCCGAAGGAGTTGGAGAGCGCGACCTCGATGTCGGCCTGCCGCGACGTGTTGGGCACGTAGTCCAGGTCGCACGCGGGGTCCTGCTGGCGCAGGTTGATGGTGGGCGGCAGCATCCCCTCGCGCAGGGCGAGGGCGGTGACCCCCGCCTCGATGGCGGCGCTCCCGCCCAGGGCGTGGCCCAGCATCGACTTGGTGGAGGAGACCGCCAGGGTGTCCGCGTGCTCGCCGAAGACGCTGCGGATGGCGCGCGTCTCCGCCAGGTCGCCCACGGGGGTGGAGGTGCCGTGCGCGTTGATGTAGTCCACGTCCTCGGGCGCGATGCCGGCGCTGCGCAGGGCGCGGCGCATGGCCAGCGCGGCGCCCTCGCCGTTCTCGGGCGGCGCGGTGATGTGGTACGCGTCGGCGCTCATCCCGAAGCCGATCACCTCCGCCACGATGGGCGCCCCGCGGCGCTGCGCGGACTCCAGCTCCTCCATCACCAGCACGGCCCCGCCCTCGCCGTGCACGAAGCCGCTGCGCGTGGCGTCGAAGGGTCGGCTGGCGGTCTCCGGGCTGTCGTAGGTGGTGGCCAGCGCCCGCGCCGCAGCGAACCCGGCGAAGGAGATGGCCGTCAGGCAAGCCTCGGTGCCGCCGGCGAGCATCATGTCCGCGTCGCCGCGCTGGATGGCGTGGAAGGCCTCGCCGATCGCGTGGTTGCTGCTGGCGCAGGCGGAGACGGGGGCGTAGCTGGGCCCCTGCGCGCCGGTGCGGATCGCCACCTGCCCGGCGGCCAGGTTGATGATGCTGGCGGGGATGAAAAAGGGCGACACGCGCCCCATCCCCTTCTCCTCCATCAGGTCGCGCGTCTCCATGATGCTGACGAGCCCGCCCATCCCGGAGCCGATGATGACGCCGGTGTTCTCGGGATCGGGCACGGTGCCGATCCCGCCCAGCCCCGCGCTTCGCATCGCCTCGTCGGCGGCGACCACGGCGTACTGGATGAAGGTGTCCATCCGGCGCGCCTCCTTGCGGTCCAGCACGGGCTCGGGGCTGAACCCCTTCACCTCGGCCGCGATCGACACCTCCGGCGCCAGCCCCGGGAGCGCGCACTTGGTGAGCATCGCCACGCCGCTCTTGCCGGCGAGCAGCCCCGCCCAGGTTTCCGGCGTGGAGCACCCCAGCGGCGTGACCATCCCGATGCCGGTGACGACGACCCTGCGTGACACGATGGACCTCCTTAGGGATTAGGGATCAGGGAATAGGGGTTAGGGGGTTCGGAACTACGGACGGCGTACGGTGCGCCCCCGCTGTTCCTATTCCCTAATCCCCAATCCCTATTCCCTGCAGTTCATCATTCCGCCTTCAGCAGCCCCTTGCGCAGCGCGAAGCGCACCAGCTCGCTGCGGTGGCGCAGGTTCAGCTTCTCCATGATGCGCGCGCGGTAGGTGTCCACCGTCTTGGGCGAGATGAAGAGCTTCTTGCCGATCTCGCTGGAGCTGAATCCCTCCACGGTGTACGACAGCACCTCGCGCTCGCGTTCGGTGAGGCGGTCCAGCGGGTCCTCCTCGCCGGGCTCCGCCTTGGCCTTGAGGCCGCGCAGGAGGAGCTTGGCCCCGCTCGGGTAGAGGAAGACGTCGCCGCGCGCCACGGTGTGGATCGCCTCGATCAGCTCCTCGTCCGCGCTCTTTTTCGTCACGTACCCGCTTCCCCCCGCCTCCAGCACGGGAAGGAGGTGCTCCTCCTCGCCGTGCATGGTCAGGACCAGGACGCGCGCCCCCTGGTTCAGCGCCGCGATCTGGCGGACGGCCTCCAGCCCGCCCATCCCGGGCATCGAGAGGTCCATCACCACCACGTCCGGCCGGGTCTGGCCCGCGAGGCGCACCCCCTCCTCGCCCGTCCCCGCCTCGCCCACCACCTGGAATCCGGGCTCCGCCTCCAGCAGCGCGCGCAGCCCCGCGCGGAGCACGGCGTGGTCGTCCACCAGCAGGATGCGAACGGCGTCGGGCATGGGCGGGGGCCGGGGTTCGGGATTTCGCAGTGGCGGCGGAATCTGCCCAGGGGCGCGGGTGTGGCGCAAGCGAACGGAACGACAGCGCTTGGTGCGTCAGTGCGTTGGCACCGAAGCGCGCTTTACGCACTCACGCACTTCTTCCTCACAGCCGCGTCGAGAGCCACTCCGGCGTCCAGCGCGAGAGCAGCGCGGACAGCGTCGAGAACGATCCCGTGAAGAGGAGCACTCCCAGCACCAGCAGCATCGCGCCGCTCACGCGGTTGATCCAGGGGAGCCACTGCCGGATGCGCTTGAAGCCGGTCAGGAAACGCTCGATCAGCAGGGTGGAGAGGAGGAAGGGGATGGCGAGGCCGGCGGAGTACACCCCCAGCAGCCCCATCCCCTCCACCATGCTCCCGCGCGTGGCGGCCAGCGTCAGGATCCCACCCAGCACCGGGCCGATGCACGGCGTCCACCCCGCGCCGAAAGTGATCCCCACCAGCAGCGTGCCCAGGTAGCCCACGGGCTTGTTCGCCAGGTGCATCCGCCATTCGCGCCCCGCGCCCGGAAGCCGCAGCACCCCCAGCAGGTAGAGGCCGAAGAGGATCAGCAGCACCCCCCCCACGCGCTCCACCCACCGGCTGGCGTACGCGAGCAGCGACCCCAGAAAGGTGGCCGACGCGCCCAGGATCATGAAGACCAGGGTGAAGCCGAGCACGAAGAGAACGCCGTGCACCAGCACCGCCCGCCGCGTGCGCGCCGTCTCCGCGTCGCGCAGCTCGTCCAGGCTCATCCCCGTGATGAAGCTGGCGTAGCTCGGCACCAGCGGCAGCACGCACGGCGAAAGGAAGCTGAGCAGCCCGGCCGAGAAGGCC
The DNA here is from genome assembly GCA_030446945.1 of Longimicrobium sp. GTDB lineage: Bacteria > Gemmatimonadota > Gemmatimonadetes > Longimicrobiales > Longimicrobiaceae > Longimicrobium. The sequence continues at coordinate 3,661 of JAUJMI010000033.1, forward strand.
ACCAGCAGCCCAAGAGATTGCGGTTCCATGGATCTCGCGCACGGAAGGCGGATCGGCACGCCCACGCGCGCCGCGCACCAAGATACACCATAGCGCCGGATTGTGCCTGCCCGTCCCGCACGCGCCGCCGCCGCACGCAATTGCAAGGCGCCAGGCCGCATCTGCGCGCCCCAAATCGTGGCTGGTGCGGCCCTGCGCCTGTGCGTTAGCCTTGACACCATGAAACCCAAGCGCGTGTATATTGACACATCGGTCCTGGGAGGGTGCTTCGAGCCGGAGTTCCTGACGGCATCGCTCGCGCTGATCGAGCAGTTTCGGTCAGGAACCCTGATCGCGGTAATCTCGAATCTGGCAGTGCTAGAGCTGGACAGGGCGCCTGTGAGCGTTAGGGCGGTGCTGGTACGCATTCCAGCCGCGCATCGTGAAAACGTCCTGGTGACGCCTGAAGCCGCCAGACTCGCGCGATGCTACATCGCTGCCGGCGTGATTGGGTGGTCGATGCTGGAGGATGCCGAGCACATCGCAACCGCTACGGTCCACGAAGTGGATGCCATCGTGAGCTGGAATTTCAAGCACATCGTCAACACCCAGCGCATTCAGGGGTACCACTCGGTGAATGTCCGGGAACGATGGCCCCCTATCGCAATCCGAACCCCTGCGGAGGTAATCGCAAATGGCGGATGAAAAGCCCTTCGACTGTGTACGCATGATGCGCGAGATTCGTGCGGAGATCGGCCGCGAGTTGGCTGGGAAAACACCGGAAGAGCGCGTACGGTGGATGGAGGAGGAAGCTGCGAAGCGGAACTGGCTGTCCGCACCTCCGCCCGGTCGCGATACCCGTAAGACGGCGTGACGGCGATGCTGCATCTGGCAGGCTTCACCGCCGTCCGACGCACCATTCCGAGGCGTTTGTTACGGGGCAGATGAAGCCTTTCGAATGTGTGCGGGAATGCGCGACATCGGCGAGCAGATCAGTAGGAGATGGACGGGATGACGTTCGAAGAACAGCGACGCTGGATCCAGGAGCAGCTTGCGAAGCCGAACGACATCGACATGGACGACGCGCAAGCCGACAAAGCACGCGAGCACGCATGACGAGAGAGGGCCCCCGGACGCTACCCGGGGCCCTCTCTTCCCTCCACCCGCGCCGACCGTCAGGTGTGCGCGGTCTGGCGGCCGTAGGAGAAGCCGGGGACCAGGCGCTGCACGCCGCTCAGGAGGTAGTCCACCACCTCGCCCGCGGTGTAGCCGGTGCGGTCCGAGCCGATGAAGCGGCGGATGTTCTTGAGCTCGTCGCCGCTGGTGATCAGCGGGGCCTCCTCCACGCCCTCGTCGCGCACCTGCGCGTGGCCGATCGTGGCGAAGAGGGCGTTGCACAGGCACTTGCGGCCCACCGTGTCTTCCACCTTGCCGCCCTTTTTGACGTAGGTGTCCACCGGCTCGGCGGCGCAGCGGTAGTTGACCCGGCCGCGCTCGTCCTTGTACGACTCGCGCAAATAGCCCAGGTCGCACACGCGCTCGCGCTGCTGGTAGACGGGGAGCTGCGACAGCGTCCCCGGCACCTGCGCCACCTTGAACGGGAAGCCGGTGGGGGAGGCGCGCGAGTCGGTCACCACGTCGATGGTGTCCTCCTGCGCCTGGCGGATCACGCTGCGCTTCAGCTCGGAGGTGACGCCGCTCTCCTCCGCGTAAGCGAAGAGGGTGCCCACCTGGATCCCCGCCGCGCCCGCGTCCAGCGCCTCCGCCAGCTTCTCCGGGCTGCCGGAGCCGCCCGCCAGCCAGAAGGGGAGGCCGTGGTCCTTCATCTTCTCCAGGTCCACCACGTCGCGCTGGCCGTAGATCGGCTCGCCGCGCTCGTTGTAGACGATCTCGCCGCGGGGCGGAGCGTTGTGCCCGCCTGCCGTGGGCGCCTCGATGATGAAGCCGTCCACCCGGCCGCTCGCCTTGCGCGCCAGCATGGTGGCCAGCGAGTTGGAGGCGATGATGGGGAGGAAGAACGGACGCGTGATCTCCACCGGCGGCGTCTCGGAGTGCACGCGCGGGTCGAAGTGCAGGAGCTGCGTCTCGTCGCGCCCCAGCCCCTCCACGTCGAACTTCATCGACGCGGGCTCGTGGCGGGCGAAGCGGTCCAGCACGCCGGGGATATCCTTGGGGATGCCGGCGCCCATCAGCACGTAGTCCACACCGGCCAGCATGGCGCCGTACAGCGTCGCCAGGTTGGGCATCTGCACCTTGGTGAGGAGGTTGATCCCCACCACGCCGTCGTGCCCTTCTTTGGCCAGCCACACCTCCACGAACGACGAGAGCACGGTGAGCTGCTCGCGCACCTTGCTCACCATCTGGCGATACATGGGGACGGCCTTGTACGGCTCGCCCGGCGCGCGCCCCTCCGGGAGGAAGTAGCTCTTCAGCACCGCCGCGCTCACTTCCGGGAGCGGGAAGTGCTCCATCGCGCGCCGGATGTGCCCGCCCATGTCGCCATCCTGCAGGCGCCGCACCAGGAGGGAGTCGATGCATGTTCCAGAGACCACGCCCATCTGCCCCCGCATGGCGACTGCCTTGGCGAGGACCCAATTGGAGACTCCGACGCCCATTCCGCCCTGAATGATCAGCGGATGGGAGAGCGCGGCTTCGTTCATGCGCTTGCGGGGTAACGGGTTGCGTGATCGTTCATAGGGCTTTGCACAATGAATCTACCGCCAAAGTGCGCGATGTGCAACGGGTTACGCCTTTGGCGCCCTGAAAATGAGCGCGGCTCAGTGCCTCCCGGCCCGTGCCCGCGCGTCCGAATCCAAACTTTGCACACCCGGTGCCAGCGTCCACGAGGCGTTGCCGGGCGGAGGCGGGAGCGGGTATCTTCGAGCCTCGTGGCGCGCCCCGGCGAAGGGGAATCCCGTTCCCCGTTCCCCGTTCCCCGTTCCCCGTTCCCCGCGATGCCCGCCATTCCGCCCGCCACCCTCGAAGGCTGGTACGCCCTCCACCAGGTGTTCGCGCTGGACTGGGCCGCCCTGCGCCCCGGGGATGCGCCCGCGCTCGCCGCCGACGCCCGCCGGCTGATGGAGGAGCTGGCCCCCACGGGCGAGGGGTGGAGCGGCGCCTTCCGCATCGCCGCCGGCGACGGGGCGGACCTGCTGCTCGTGCACTTCCGTCCCACGCTGGACGAGGTGGCGGCGGTGCAGACACGGGTAAAGGCGTCCGCTCTGGGCCCCCTCCTGCGCCCCGTGTACGACTACCTCTCGGTGACCGAGGCGGGGCTGTACCACGCCACGGCACAGGCCGCGCGCGAGCACGGCCCGGGGACGCCGGAGTTCAGGGCCGCGCTCGAAACGGCGAAGGCGGAGGAGCTCGCCTCGGCGCACGTGCGCTCCAGGCTGTACCCGGAAGTGCCGCAGGGGATGCGCTACCTCTCCTTTTACCCCATGACCAAGCGGCGCACCGGGGCGGAGAACTGGTACACGCTGGACGTGGCGGAGCGCAGCCGCCTGATGCGCGACCACGGGATGACGGGGCGCCAGTACGCCGGGCGCGTCTTCCAGGTCATCACCGGCTCGGTGGGCTTCGACGAGTGGGAATGGGGCGTGACGCTCTTCGCGAGAGACCCGCTGGAGTTCAAGCGGATCGTCACCGAGATGAGGTACGACGAGGCGAGCGCGCTGTACGGCGAGTTCGGGCGTTTCTTCACAGGCATTCGTCTTGCTCCCGAAGAGTGGGAAGAGGTTCTCGGAGGGGCTTCCGCGTGACGCGAGCCACTCTCCTCACTCCGTCCGGGGCAATACCATGCTGGCCCGGCGCGGGGTTCGCTCGTATCTTGACCGCATGAACCTGTCTCTCCCCTTCGCCATCGTCGGCGGCGCCATCCTGGGGCTGCTGTCATCGTTCGGCCAGTTCTCCCGCTTCGTGGGGGACCTGATCCGCGCGCTGACGGACGTCCGTACCTGGGGTCCGCTCACCGTGGGGCAGATGAGGCGGCTGGGGGTGGACTCGCTCCCCATCGCGCTCTTCCTCTCGTGCTTCACGGGAATCGTGCTGGCGCTGCAGGCGTCGTACACCTTCACCGGCGCCATCCCGCTGTACTTCGTGGGCGCGCTGGTGACCAAGACGATGATCCTGGAGCTGGGCCCGGTGCTCACGGGTCTGGCCCTTTCCGGCCGCGTGGGCGCCAACATCGCCGCCGAGCTGGGGACGATGCGGGTATCCGAGCAGATCGACGCGCTGGAGACGATGGCGTACAACCCCATCGCCTACCTGGTGGTGCCGCGCGTGCTGGCGGGCACCATCATGGTGCCGCTGCTGGTGATCTTCTCGAACGTGCTGGGCATCGCCTCCGGGTGGATCACCTCCATGAACGTGCTGGATATGACCAGCGCCCAGTTCGTGCGGGGCTCACGGCTCTTCTATGACTCGTTCGACATCGTCTACTGCATCATCAAGTCGACCTCCTTTGGGCTGACGATCACGGTGCTGGGGTGCTATCAGGGGTTCAACACCCGCGGCGGCGCCGAGGGCGTGGGGATCGCCACCACCCGCGCCGTGGTGCTCGCCAGCATGATGATCCTGGTGCTGGACGCCTTCTGGGCGCTGGTGCTTCTCCAGTGAGCATCCAGCTGCGCGGGCTCCACAAGGGGTTCGGGTCGAAGAAGATCCTCCGCGGCCTGGACCTGGACGTGGACGAGGGGGAGACGATGTCGCTGGTGGGCTTCTCGGGCGCGGGCAAGTCGCTCACGCTCAAGCACATCGTGGGGCTGATGAAGCCTGACGCGGGCACGGTGCACGTGGACGGGCTGGAGGTGCCCACCCTGCCGCGCGAAAAGCTCTTCAAGCTGCGGCTGGACATGGGGTACGTCTTCCAGTTCGCCGCCCTCTTCGACTCCATGACGATCGGTGAGAACATCGCCATGGGGCTGCGCAAGAAGGGGGGGATGACGCAGGCGCAGATCCGCGAACGGGTGGAGGAGTCGCTGGCGCTGGTGGACCTGGCGGGGTTCTCGTCTCGCTTTCCGCAGGAGATGTCCGGCGGGCAGCAGAAGCGGGCGGGGCTGGCGCGGGCCATCGCGTACCGCCCCAAGTACCTGCTATACGACGAGCCCACCAGCGGGCTGGATCCCGTCACCACCACGGTGATCGACCGGCTGGTTCTGCGGATGAAAAAGGAACTGGGGGTCACCTCGCTGGTTATCACGCATGACATGAAGAGCGCGTACGCCATCAGCGACCGCATCGGGATGCTGTACGAGGGGCGGCTGGTGGAGGTGGGGACGCCGCAGGAGTTCCAGGAGTCGCGCAACCCCATCGTGCGCGCCTTCGTGGAGGGCGAGCCCGGGCTGAAGCACGACGCGGAGGAGCCCCTGCCGATGGGCGGGGACGGCGCCGCCGGCAAAGGGAGGAAACGATGAAGTGGAAGAACGAGGCGCTGGTGGGCCTGGTGGTGATCGCGGGGATCCTGACCGCGCTGGCGGGGGCCGTGTGGCTGAGCGGCCGCTCGTGGAGCGGCGAGGAGCGCACCATCACCGCCACCTTCCGCGGCGTGGGCGCGCTGGAGGTGGGGAACCCGGTGAAGGTGCGCGGCGTGAACGTGGGGCGGGTGACGGACATCCGCCTTTCGGAGCGTGGCGACGGGGTGTTCGTGAACATGTCGGTGCGCCCGGACATCGTGATGCCGAGCGACGCCGGGGTGCTGCTGGCCAGCGAGTCGCTCTTCGGCGACTGGATGGCGCAGATCGTCTCGCGCGGCCAGTACCCGGACCTGGAGTTCGTGGCGGCGCAGCGGGGCCGCGTGCTTCCCGGCGCCTCGCTCCCGGACATCTCCGAGCTGACGGCGGTGGCGGCGCGCATCTCCAGCGACATCGAGACGCTCTCCGCCCGCATCCAGCTCGCCTTCACGGAGGAGACGGCGCTCACCATCCGGCAGACGCTGGAGAACGTCGGCGAGGTGAGCGACCAGCTGGAAGGCTTCATCGGGCAGCAGACGCGCACGTACGACGCTGTGTCGCGCAACGTGCTGGGGGCGACGGAGAACGTGCGCAGGACGACGGAGACGGCTTCGCTGACGGCCACGGACATCCGCACCACCATCAACCGCGGCGACGTGCAGGCGATCCTGGCCAACGCACGCCGGGCGAGCGCCAACCTGGAGACGCTGAGCTCTCAGCTGAGCGCCTCCACCGGCGGCATCCCCGGCGTCATCGCCCGCGTGGACACCACGGTCGCCACCTTTGGCGCCACGGCCACCGCGCTGAACCAGACGATCAGCGCCCTCCAGCCCTCCCTTGCCGAGGTGGGCCCGACGCTCGTCGAGGCGCGCCGCGCGATGGGCACGCTGAGCACTGCCGTCGGCGCGATCCAGCAGGGCAACGGCACCCTGGGCCGCCTGGCGACCGACCCGGCGCTCTACGAAGAGATGCAGCGCGCCATCGAGACGCTCCGCCGGCTGATGGCGGACATCCAGCAGAACCCGGCGAAGTACATCGGGCAGGTGCAGGTGTTTTAGGGAATAGGGAATAGGGAATAGGCCCTATTCCCTATTCCCTATTTCCCTATTCCCTATTCCCAATGCCGTTAGTCGTCCAGAAGTTCGGTGGCACCTCCGTCGGCTCGCCCGAGCGGATCCGGGCCGTGGCGCGGCGGGTGGCGCGGGCCCGGGCGCGCGGCGACGACCTGGTGGTGGTGGTCTCCGCCATGGGGCACACCACCGACGAGCTGACGGAGCTGGCCGCGCAGGTCACCGGGCTAGAGCGCGCCGGGAGCCGGCACCCGCGGGAGATGGACATGCTGCTGACGGCGGGGGAGCGAATCGCCGCGGCGCTGCTCACCATGGCGATCGCGGAGGAGGGGGCCGAGGCGCGCTCCTTCACCGGGAGCCAGGCGGCCATCATCACCGACGGGCAGCACACCGCCGCCCGAATCCGCGAGATCCGCGGCGACCGCGTGCGCGAGGCGCTCTCCGAGGGGAGGGTCGCCATCGTGGCCGGCTTCCAGGGAGTGAGCACGGAGCGCGAGATCACCACGTTGGGGCGCGGCGGTTCGGACACCAGCGCGGTGGCGCTGGCCGCGGCGCTCAGGGCGGACCGGTGCGAGATCTTCACCGACGTGGACGGCGTCTACACGGCGGACCCGCGGCGGGTGCCCGGCGCGCGCGTCATCCGCGAGATCTCGCACGCCGAGATGCTGGAGATGGCCTCCGCCGGGGCCCAGGTGATGCATGCGCGCGCCGTGGACATCGGGGCGCGATTCGGCGTGGACATCCGCGTCCTCTCCTCCGTTTCCGACGACGACACTCCTTCAGGGACGCTGATCACCTCGATGCCCCGCGCGATGGAAGACCTCGTACTCACCGGCCTCGCCTCCTCCGGATCACAGGGGAAGGTGATCCTGCGCGGGCTCCCCGCCGGGATGGCGAGCTCCACCGAGCTGCTGGGCGCGATGGCCGAGGCCGGCGTCAGCGTGGACATGGTGTCCGAGGCGTTCGAGGCGGCGGGCACCACGCAGGTGCAGCTCACCGTCGCCGCGGACGTGATCGAGCGTGCCCGCCAGACGGCGGGCGAGGTGGTCGCGCGGCTGGGGAGCGGCAGCGTGGAGACGCGCGGCGGGCTCACCCGCATCACCCTGGTGGGGAGCGGGATGACGGGGCGGCCGGGGGTGTACGCCCGCGCCTACCGCACCCTGCACGCCGCCGGCGTGGAGGTGCACGGCGTGTCCACTTCGTCCATCTCGATCTCGCTTCTCGTCGCGGCGGAGCACGAGGACGATTCGCTGCGCGCTCTCCACGACGCCTTTGCGCTGGAGATGGCGGGCGAGGCGGACCACGTGGCGGAGCGCTGATGCACGTCGCCATCCTGGGCGCCACCGGCGCCGTGGGCCGCACCATGCTCGGCGTGCTGGCCGAGCGCGGCCTTCCCGTGGAGCGGCTGACGCTGCTTGCCTCCGAGCGCTCCGCGGGGCAGCGCGTGGAGGGGGGCGGGCGCGAGTGGGCGGGGGAGGTGCCGCGGCCCGGGTCGTTCCGCGGAGTGGACTTCGCCCTCTTCTCGGCCGGCGCGGACCTCTCGCGCGAGTGGGGGCCGCGCGCCGCCGAGGAGGGCGCCGTGGTCGTGGACAACTCCTCCGCCTGGCGGATGGATCCCGACGTCCCGCTGGTCGTACCCGAGGTGAACATGGCGGCGGCGCAGCACCGGCCGCGCGGCATCGTCGCCAATCCCAACTGCTCGACGATCCAGATGGTCGTCGCCCTGCAGGCGCTGCACAGGGCGGGCGGGCTGCGGCGCGTGGTGGCCAGCACCTACCAGTCTGTGAGCGGGGCGGGGGAGACGGGGCGCGACACCCTGCGCCGCGAGAACGAGGGCGAGGGGCTCACCCTGCCGCGCGTGGCGCAGCCGGTGGAGGGCTCCCCCTTCCGGCGCCGCATCGCCGGCAACGTCATCCCCCAGATCGGCGACTTCGACGTCGAGGGGTGGACGGGGGAGGAGCGCAAGATGATGGACGAGACGCGCAAGATCATGGGGATCCCCGATCTCGCCGTCGCCGCCACCTGCGTGCGCGTCCCGGTGGAGGTGGGGCACTCGGTGCAGGTGATGGTGGAGACGGAGCGCGAGCTCTCGGCGGAGGCGGCGCGCAGGGCGCTGGCGCTCTTCCCCGGCATCCTGCTGCAGGGCGGGCCCGAGGCGTACCCCACGCCGTGGGAGGCGGCGGGGCGCGACGCCGTGTTCGTGGGGCGCATCCGCAAGGACCCGCTGATCCCCAACACGCTGCACCTGTGGGTGGTGGCGGACAACCTGCGGAAGGGGGCCGCCACGAACGCCGTGCAGATCGTGCAGGGGCTGCGCGGTGGGTAAGCGGCGGCGCGGCAGGGGCGACTGCGCCGCCCGCCCCGCGCGACCGGTGGTGGAGACGAGCGCCGGCGGCGTCATCTACCGCTGGTGCGGCACCGTCCCCCACGTCCTGCTGATCCGCGACCGCTACCACCACTGGGGCTTCCCCAAGGGGCACCTGGAGGGCGAAGAGACCGCCGCCGACGCCGCCCTGCGCGAGGTGGCGGAGGAGACCGGGCTCACGCAGCTCCACCTGGGGCCGCGGCTGCACACCATAGACTGGTTCTTTCGCTTCCGCGGCCGGCTGATCCACAAGTACTGTCACTTCTACCTGATCGAATGCCCCGCCGGCGACACCTGCCCGCAGGCGGAGGAGGGGATCACGGAGTGCGTGTGGCTCCCGCTGGACGAGGCGATCTCCTCCATCTCGTACGACAACGCGCGCGAGGTGCTGCGCCTGGCGGCAACCCAATTGCGAGGTGCACCCCCCCACGCGCCGCGTACCGGCGGCGATGCGCACTCGGATTAGACCAGCCGTGAAGCAGCCACTCGTCCATACGCCCGAACCCGGCGCGAACAAGCACTTCGACTGGCAGATGGTCCACTCGGTGGTCGTGGTGCTGGTGCTCGGGATCTTTCTGTACACGGTGCGGGGGATCCTCAGCCCCTTTTTGGTCTTCCTCCTCCTGCTGTTCGTGCTCGCGCCGCTGCAGGGGACGCGGATCTACATCCTGATCGTGAGCGCGGCCGGGATCCTCACGCTGATCTGGGCGCTGAACGCCACCGGTTTCCTGCTGGCCCCCTTCCTCCTGGCGCTCGCCTTCGCCTACATCCAGAACCCGCTGGTCACGCGGATGGAGCGCCGGAAGATCTCGCGCACCTGGGGGACGCTGATCATGGCGATCCCCACGCTGGTGATCCTGGGGCTCCTCTTCTTCGTGGCGATCCCGGCGCTTGGCGGGCAGATCGCGGACTTCATCAACGACTCGCCCGAGTACCTGCAGCGCGCGACCCTCTGGGTGGAGGGCCTGCAGGCGCAGGTGATGCGGCGCGACATCCCCGGCGTGGACGAGGAGGCGCTCGTGGCGCGCCTACGCGCGATCCAGCCGGAGCAGCTGGTGGCGTACCTCCAGCAGCGCCAATCCGCCATAGCGGGGGCGGCGTGGGCCGGCGTGCTGGGCCTGGGGCGCGGCGTCGGGACCATCCTGAGCATCCTCAGCTACATCTTCCTGACCCCCATCCTCACCTATTACCTCCTGCGCGACTGGCCCAATATCACCGCGCGCCTGGGGGAGATGGTCCCGGTCAAACGGCGCCCCGGGGTGCTGGCCTTCGCGCGGGAGTACGACCGGCTGCTGTACGGCTTCCTGCGCGGCAACGTGACGTCGTCGGCCGTGGTGGGGTTCCTCACCTTCCTGGGGTTGTTCCTGCTGGGATTTCCGTACGCGCTGCTGCTGGGGATCATGGCCGCCGTGTTCAACATCATCCCGTACGTGGGGCTGATCCTGACGTTGATCCCGGCGCTGGTGATCGCGCTCTTCACGCCGGACCCGGTCGTGGGGCTGGGGAAGGCGCTCGGTGTGTTCGTGGTGGTGCAGCTGCTGGACGGCGCCGTTCTCTCCCCGAACATCGTGGGCGAGAGCGTGAATCTGCACCCGGTGTGGGTGATCCTGGCGCTGTCGGTGTTCGGCTTCTTCTTTGGCTTCGTGGGGCTTCTCCTTGCGGTTCCGCTCGCGGTCCTGCTAAAGTTGGTGCTCACCCACGCACTTGTCCGCTACCGACGCTCGCGCCTCTACCTGGGTGACGAGCGCGCCGTCCCCATGTCCTGACGGCACCCGGCGCCGCCTTTTCCGGCGGCGCCACCCCGGGAACCCCCGCCATGACGCCTATCTCCGCGGGCCATCGCGCTCCGCTGTCCCGTACCTCCACCGTCGTCGCCGCGGTCCTGGTGCTCGCCGGGACGGCGGGTGTGTGGGCATGCGCGCCGCGCGCCATCGCGGCCCCGCCTCCCGCTCCGGCACCGGCGAGCTTCATCCCCGCCGCCGAGCCCGCGGAGCCGAGCCCGGAGCTGCTCCGCTCGATCGAGGCGCGCATCCGCGCCCGCGTGGAGGCGGAGCACCGCGCCGCGCACGCCGCCGAGCCCCCGCGCGCGTCCGCCGGAGCGGTCGAAGTGCGCGACCGGATGGAGATGAGCTCCACGGCCTACTGCCTCAAGGGCCTGATGCGTACGGGCGTGCGCACTCGCGACGGGATGGCGGCGGCGGACCCGCGCGTTCTCCCGCTGGGCTCCGTGGTCCGCGTGTCGCACCCGGACGGCCGTGCCATCGGCGTCTTCGTGGTGATGGACACCGGGGGCGCGGTGCGCGGCAACAAGATCGACATCTACATGGATTCCTGCCGCGAGGCTTCGGCCTGGGGGCGCAGGGCGGTGGTGGCGGAGGTGCTGTCGATCGGGAGGTCGTGAGGGGGGCCACGCCGCCCTCACCCCCGTCTCGTTACACTCGCCTGCCCCCTCTCCCGATAACAGGAGAG
>JAUJMI010000343.1 GCA_030446945.1 Longimicrobium sp.
ACAATGCGGTGTACTCTTCGGCCATGCGGCCGCTGGTGTAGCGGCGGAGCGCACGCTTGCGCGCCCCCTCGGCCAGCCGCGCCACCCGCGCCGGGTCGCCGCGCAGCCCGCGGAGCGCCTCCGCCAGCGCCCCCGCGTCGCCGGGCGGGACGAACTCCGCGCACCCGTGCCACAGCTCGCGAAAGGTGCCGATGTCGCTTAGCACCAGCGCGCAGCCGTGCAGTGCGGCCTCCAGCGGCGCCAGCCCGAACGGCTCGTAGCGCGAGGGCGCCACGTACACGGACGCGCGCCGCATCCACTCGTCCACCTCCGCGCGCTCCACGCGTCCGTGCGCGTGCAGGTGGCGCGGCTCGTAGCGCTCCCCGTGCGGCGAGGTCGTTTCGCCCAGCGCGTGGACGGCCGGGAAGTCCGCGCCCAGCAGACCGGCGGCCTCGTCCAGGGTGTCCACTCCCTTGCCGCGGTCCCACAGCCGTCCCACGCTGAGGGCGCAGAACTCGGTGCGCGGCCGCGGCTCGTCGCCGGCTGCGAGCTCCACGCCGTTGTAGATGACACGGGCGCCGCGCACGTCGTAGTGGCGCACGAGCAGCGTGGCCTGGTACTGCGTGGGCGTCACCACCGCGTCGGCGGCCAGGAGGCCCTCGCGCACCCACGTCGCGTACTCCCCCCACTCGTCCATCGGCGCGTCGCCGCCCAGCACGTGCGTCCACCAGGAGAGCACGTCGCTGTGCACCGCCGCGACCACGGGCACGGAGAAGCCGAACGCCGCGTACGCCATCTGGTTGAGGTGCACCACGTCCGCGTTCCACACCTGGGCCAGACCGCGCAGCCAGTCGGCGGCGGCGCGCACGTCGTCTCCCGCGCCGGCCATCCACTCCAGCTTGTAGGGGCGCGAGGTGACCTGCACTCCGGCGGGGAGGTGCGCCAGCCGATCGTCGCGCACCTCGCCCAGCGCCGCGACCAGCACGTCGTGTCCCGCCGCGCTCAGCTCGCACGCCAGCGTCGCGGTGTGGTCCCACACCCCGCCCAGCGTGTCGGTGGTGAGGAGGATCCTCATCGCCCGTAGATGCGGTCCAGCACGGCGGCGACCTCCACCAGCCTCTCGCTGGCCGGATCGAAGCGTTCCCCCGCGGCCAGACGGCGCGCCCAGTCCACCCCCGCGCGCCCGCCCCACTCGTCCGGCGGGGTTGACAGCGTTTCGCGTGAGGTGCCGTGGAAGAGCTCGGCGGTGAAGTCGTAGAAGGAGCCGTTCACGTTGCGGAGCGCCGCCCCGCCGGCGGTGCCGTAGAAGTCGGCCGCGATCACCGCGTCCTGGCCGGCCGAAACGCGCCACGAGCAGGCCAGCCGCACCGCGGTGCCATCTTGCAGCCCGATGGACGCGACGGCGTAGTCCTCCACCTGCTTGGCCGCGTCCCGCAGCGGCTCGCCCCCCGAGAAGAGCTTTCCATCCACCGAATCGACGGCCGGGAAGCCGAGTGTCCAGAGCGCCAGGTCCACCAGGTGCACGCCCAGGTCCATCACGCACCCGCCCCCGGAGAGCGCGGGATCGTAGAACCAGGGCTTGTCCGGCCCGTACGCGTTGTGAAAGGTGAGGTCCACCGCGTACACGCGCCCCAGCTCGCCCCCCTCGATCCGCTCGCGGATGTGGCGCATCCCCTCGGTGAAGCGGTACGACAGGTCCGCGGAAAGCAGCCGGTCCGCCGCACGCGCCGCATCCACCACGCGCCGCACCTCGTCCGCCGTGCGCCCCAGCGGCTTCTGGCAGAACACCGCGAAGCCCGCCTCCAGCGCGCGGATCGACTGTCCGGCGTGCAGCGCGCTCGGCGTGGCGATCACGATCCCATCCAGCCCCATCTCCAGCAGCGCGTCCAGCCCGTCCACCACCTCGGCATCGGGGGCGGTCTCGCGCGCCGCCGCCGTCATCTCGGACGACGGATCGGAGACGGCGGCAACCTGCCCGAAGCCGGCGCGCGCGATGGCCTCCATGCGGTGACGCCCGATCCAGCCGACGCCCAGGAACCCCAGGCGAGGAGGGCGTGAGTGCGTGAGTGCGTCAGTGCGTGTGTCGAGCAGGGCGTCGGTCACTTACGGTCTCCCAGGATCTACAAAGCAGCAGGATCTACAGAGTAGCAGGATCTACAAAGCAAGAAAGGCACCCGCGGTGTGAGCCGCGGGTGCCGGCCGGTTACATGGTGACGAGCGCCTTCAGGAATCCGTCCGGGCGGTCGCGCGTGTCGTCCAGCGCGCGGCCCAATTCGTCCAGCGCGTAGCTGTGCGTGTACAGCGAGGATGGGTCCAGCCGCCCGCTGGCGACTGCATCCACGGCGGCGCGGATGCCGTCCAGGTACACCTGCGGGTCGCGTTCGTGGGCGTTGATCACGTCCAGCCCGCGCCAGTTCCAGAGCTGCATGTTGACCTGGCGCGGCCCGTCCTGATGGTAGCCGGCCACCACCAGCCGCCCGCGCTCCCGGGTGATCTCGGCGGCAAGGTCGAGCGGCCACTGCTTGCCGACGGCCTCGATGACGCGGTCGGCGAAGGTGCCGCCGGTCAGCTCCTTCACCCGCTCGATGATCCGCCAGTGGTCGTCCATGGGGATCAGCTCGTGCGCGCCCATCTCCGTCGCCACGTCGAGCGAAAAGGGACGCCGCGAGATGGCGATCACGCGCGCACCCGCGTCGGCGGCCAGGCGCGTGAGGAGCGCGCCCAGGAAGCCGATCCCGACGATCGCCACCGTCTGCCCCGCGCTGATGCCGCTGCGGCGGAAGATGTTCATCGCGCACCCCAGCGGCTCCCCCGGGAAGGGCTTGCCGTCGAGCACGGCGGGGAGCGGGACGATGGCGTCCGCCGCGGCCACGTCGTACTCCGCGTACGACTTGTACGAGAGCGCGGCCACCCGGTCGCCCACCTGCACGCCGCCGACGCCGTCGCCGAGCGCGTCGACGACGCCCCAGCCCTCGTGGCCCATGGCGCCGGGCTCCAGCGGGTACTGCATCCACTCCGCGCCGGCCCAGGGGGTGAGGTTGGAGGCGCACACCCCGCACCCTTGCAGGCGGATCCGCACCTCGCCCGCGCCCGGCTCCGGGATCGCGGTCTCTTCCATCACGATCCGCCCCGGCCCCGCCAGCCGCGCCGCGCGCATGGTGGAGGTCGCTACCGTGTCTGTCATCCGTAGGGGCTCGGTTCATTGTGCCCACCCTCTGCGCTCCTGGACCGTCGCTCAACGCGCGCTGTTCCGGAGCCCGATTCCGCACCATCGCCGTTCCAGCCGCGGGCTTCGGCCCCGGTGGTGCGTCCCCCGGTGCTCATCCCCCGGCCATCACCCCCGCTTTCGCCAGCGCGGGCTCGTCGTCCACCTTGGCGAGGGCGGTGTCGAGCTTGGCTTCGTCCAGCCAGGCGACGAGCTTTTCCAGGCCGGCCTTCCACGAGGTTTCCAGGCGCCAGCCGAGGACGCGCTCCAGCTTGGAGGTGTCGGAGACGTAGACGCGCTGGTCGCCGGGGCGCCAGTCGGCCATGGTGACCGGCACCTCGCAGCCGCTGATCTCGTGCAGCCGGTCGATCACCGTGCGCACCGAGACCGCGTTGCGCGCGCCGCCGCCGATGTTGAACACCTCGCCCGCCACCGAGTCGATGCGGTCCATCGCGAGCCGCATCGCCCGCACCAGGTCGTCGATCCAGAGGATGTCGCGCACCTGCTGCCCGTCGCCGTAGATGGTGAGCCCCTCGCCGGCGCGGATGGCGCGGGCGAAATGCGCCACCCATCCCTGGTCCTCCGTGCCGAACTGGCGCGTACCGTACACGCAGCTCATGCGAAAGACCACCGTGCGCAGGCCGAAGATGCGCGCGTAGTCGTGCACATACTGGTCAGCCGCGCCCTTGCTGCACCCGTAGGGCGAGTGGAAGTCGAGCGGCTGCTCCTCGGTGACCCCCGCCAGGCCGCCGCCGTAGCGGTAGCCGCCCTCCGCCAGCTCCACCGGCACCTCCTCCATCCCCCCGTACACCTTGTTGGTGCTGGTGAAGAGGACGGAGGGCGGGTTGAGCATGGTGCGGGCGGCCTCCAGCACGTTGAAGGTGCCGATGATGTTCGTCCGCAGGTCGAGCGCGGGATCGATCAGCGAGGTGGTGACCGCCACCTGCGCCGCCAGGTGGAAGACCTGCCTGCTCCCGCGAACCAGGGCGCGCATCCGCGCCGCGTCCGCCACGTCCACGTTCTCGATGCGTACCCGCTCGCTGTGGGTGGCCTTGAGCCACGCGGCGTTCAGGCGCACCCCTGCGCGGGAGAAGTTGTCGGCCACGATCACCCGCTCCCCATCGCGCAGGAGGGCGTCGGCCAGGTTGGAGCCCACGAATCCGGCCCCGCCGGTGATCAGCACGTACTCGCGCGTACCCTTCTTCATCATCCTCCCCTCCCTCAAAGCGTAAGTCCGCGCGCCGCGAGCTCGGCGGCGTGGCTCTCCACCTTGTCCTCGGGCCTCTCCTGCTCCCTCAGCCACCCCAC
>JAUJMI010000344.1 GCA_030446945.1 Longimicrobium sp.
CGACGCCCTGCGCGGGAAGAACTCGTTCCGCCGCGTGATGCGGGGGCTGGACGCGCTCCTGGAGCAGCAGCGCCAGGGAGGCTTCACCGGGCAGGTGTCGGTGAACTGCGTGGTAAGCGATGCGCTGATTCCGCGGGTGTACGAGCTCGCCGAGTACTTCGAGGAAAAGCAGATCAACACCCTGCACCTTTCTCTTCCGTGGTACATCTCCCGGCAGGTCGCCACCGACATGGACGTGTTCTACGGGGCGCACTTCTCGTGGCTGCGCGAGCAGGGGAACAACCATTACTCCGGACGCGTCCCGAGCTGGTACTCGTACCTGTTCCGTATCTCGCCGCAGAACGTGGAATTGGCGCTGGAGCAGCTGGAGCGGATCTCCAGCCGCAAATGGAACATCCGCATCCGATACAACCCCAATCTGGATCCCGCGGAGATGCGGGAGTTCCTCACCGGCCGCCTCTCCGCGCCGCAGGGGAAGAGCCGCTGCTATTCGATCGCCACCCGTCTCAACGTCCTCCCCAACGGCGACGTCACGACGTGCAAGCTCTTCCCGGAGTTCAGCATCGGGAGCCTGCACGCGCACTCGGTGGCGGATCTCTGGCGGAGCGCCAACGCTTCCCGCACGCGCAGCGAGTTCGCGGCCGGGCTGTCGCCGGTCTGCTCAAAGTGCACGCAGCTCTACCAGAACGGCGAATGACCTTCGTTGGCGCGCCGTCTCCCGCCGATCCGCCGCACCGCATGTCGGTGCGGTGCATCCAGGGGGCGGACGGGATGCCGCTCACGTACTACCAGGTCGGAAACGGTCCCGAGTGCGTGGTGATCACCGGCGCGCCGGGCTCCAGCATCCGATTCTGGCTCCCGCTGATGGGGCTCCTCCGTGACCGCTTCACCCTGATCGCGATGGAATACCGGGGCTTCCCCGACTCGGGGCGGGTGCTTACGCCCGAGGAGATGAGCTTCGATGCCGTGGCCGACGACGCGCAGGCGGTGCTCCGCAGCGCGGGGGCGGGCGAGGTGCACCTGCTGAGCTGGTGCCTGGGCGGAAAGCTTGCGTGGGAGCTATACCGCAGGGAGCCGCGGCGCGTCCGCTCGATCGTCGCCGTGGGGCTGGCGTACCAGAACGCGGGACGCGACCCCACCGGGCCGTTCTCGACCACCCTGTTCGCCGTGCGGGACCGGGTGGAGCGTAAACCGGCCGCGGCGGCGGCCATGGCAAAGGTGCTCCGCATGACGCGCTTCGTGCCGGACGACGCTTACCTGGACGGGCTCTACAAGGAGGGCGCCGCGGGCCCGGCAGCGACCTGGGCGGAGCTGCTGGGAACCGGCGGGGAGAGCGCCGCGCCCGCGTACCATCCGATCGACGGGGATTCCGGGCTGCGGAACTACCTGCGCACGTACCAGGCCTTTCGCGAGCGCCCCATCACCAGCCTCTTCTCCGAGACGCGAGTCCCGGTGACGGTGGTGGTGGGCACCGACGACCGCATCACCCCCCTGGAGCCACACGACCGGGCGATCCTGGATGGCATCCCCGGAGTGCGCTACGAGGTGGTGGAAGGGGCTTCGCATTACATACCCGTCGAGTTTCCGCGCGTACTGGCTGCTCGGGTGCGAGAGCACGTGGAGCGCGCCTGCCCCACCTGACCCCCCACCTGACCCGCACCGGAGAGTAGATGACGGCGACACCCGAAGCTGTCGCGGGGGAGCTCCTGCCCGTGCTGCGGGAGCTCTGCGCGGGCGAATACGCTGTAGCGATCGGAGGTTCGCACGCCAAGGGGAGCAGCGACGCACTTTCGGACGTAGACGTCTACCTGTTCGCGCGAACCGTTCTCCCCGGCCCGGAGCGCACGCTGCGCGTGGCGTCCGTACCGGGGGCGTGCGAGGTGAGCTCCTGGGGGCGCGACGAGCCCTTCGTGGAGGGCGGAACCGACTTCGTGTACCGCGGGCAGCGGGTGGAGTGCTGGCTCCGCAACCCGGAGCAGGTGGAGGCCACGATCGCGGCGTGCAAGCAGGGACGCATCCAGCGCGACCCCGTGGTGTGGACGGTGATGGGGTTCTTCAACTACGTCGTGCTGGCCGACGTGCGGGCCATGCGCATCGTGGAGGACCCGTACGGGCTGCTGGCGCGCTGGAAGGCGGAGGTGGGGACTTACCCCGAACGGCTGCGGAGGATGGTCCTGCACCGGTTCATGCAGGAGGCGGCGTTCTGGCCGGACAACTTCCATTACGAAACCGCCGTGGAGCGCGCCGACGTGATCTACACCAGCGGAATCGTGCAGCAGGTACTCCACGCGCTCATCCAGGTGGTCTTCGCCCTGAACGGCGAGTACTTCCCCGGCGAGAAAAAGCTCGTGCACGCCATGGCGTCACTCCCGGTGCAGCCGCACGCCTTCGCCGCGCGCGTGCAGGGGCTGGTGGCGCCGGGGAGTGCGCCGGACGTTCCACAGCTTCGCGAACAGCGCCGGGAGCTTGGTGCCCTGGTCGCTGAAATGGCGGCCCTGGTGACGGCGCGGCGCGGGGCGGCTCGCGGCACGCCGGGAGCCTCGTGAACGCCATCAGCACGGAGCGCCTGTCGCGCAGCTTCACTATCCGGCGGAAGCCCCCGGGGCTGCGCGGGAGCCTGCGCGCGTTATTCCGCCCGGAGTACCGCACGCAGCACGCGGTGCGACCTGACGTTCCAGATGGAGGCGGGGGAGCTGCTGGGCTTCATCGGCCCCAACGGCGCGGGCAAGTCCACCACCATCAAGATGCTCACGGGCGTCCTCCACCCCACATCCGGCACGGCGCGGGTGCTCGGGTTCGAGCCGTGGCGGGAGCGGCGCCGGATGTCGTACCACATCGGGACCGTGTTCGGCCAGCGTCCCCAGCTGCTCTACCACCTCCCCGCGCTCGACAGCTTCCATCTCCTGGGGCGGATCTATGAACTGGACACCGCCACCATCCGCAGGCAGATCCACCTGCTCGCCGAAACGTTCGCCCTCCGGGAGCTCCTGGAGACCCCGGTACGCAAGCTGTCGCTGGGGCAGCGCATGCGCTGCGAGGCGGCCGCCTCGCTCCTGCATGCGCCGAGGCTCCTCTTCCTGGACGAGCCTTCCATCGGGCTGGACGTGGTCGCCAAGCAGCGGCTGCGCGACGCCGTGCGGACGATGAACGAGGAGCAGGGCGTAGGGGTGCTCCTCACCTCCCACGACGCGGGCGACATCGAGGCGCTCTGCGACCGGGTGGTGGTGCTCCACCGGGGTGAGATCATCTTCAACGACCGGGTGGCGGCGCTGAAGCGCGGCCACCTCACCACCAAGCGCGTACATGCCCAGTACGCGCAGCCACTGCCCGCCGATCTGGCCGTTCCCGGCGCGGAGGTCGTGCGGCTGGAGCGATACAGCGTCACGCTGCGCTTCGACGTGCGGCAAACGCCGGTGGAGGCGGTGGTCGCGCGGCTGGCGCAGGTCGGCGAGCCGGCGGACGTGACCCTCTCCGACCCGACGCTGGAGGAGGTGATCCACACCATCTTCAGCGGCGCGGAGCGGGACGCCCCGCCGCGTTTCGCGGAGGTCCGAGGTGCAGGCGCAGCGGGCAGCCCCGAGGCTGGGGCGGCGCGCGCGGAAATACGCGGCGGTGTTCCACGCGGAGCTGGTCCACAAGCTGGCGTACCCGGTGGACCTGGCGGTGGGGAGCGTGATGATCGTCCTCTTCCTCTGGATCTTCGTCCACCTGTGGGGTGCCGCGTACGACTCCGCCGGGCGCTCCGAGATCGCGGGGCTCTCGCTGCGCCAGACCCTGTGGTACCTGGTGATGGCCGAAGCGGTGATCCTGAGCCGGGCCAGGGTGGCCTCGCAGATCGCCACCATGGTTCGCGACGGCTCCATCGTGCACGCGCTGAACCGGCCGTACAGCCTGCCCCTATACCAGGCCGCCGCCGCCGCGGCCGACTGCGTGGTGCGCATCGCCGTGAACTCGCGGCCGGGGGAGCGGTGGTGTGGCTCCTCGCGGGCCCGCCCCCCGGGCTCGGTGGATGGCCGCTGGTGGCCGTGGCCGTGGCCGCGGGATGGGCGATCGACTTCTGTATCTCGGCGCTGATCGGGCTGTCCGCTTTCGTGGTGGAGGACGTCACCGCCTTTCAGTGGGTCTACCACAAGCTGGTGCTGGTTCTGGGTGGGGTCCTGATCCCGCTGGACTTCATGCCCGGCTGGCTGCGCTCCGTGTCGCTCGCGCTTCCCTTTGCCTACACCACCTACGTGCCGGCGCGGCTGTTCGTGGAGGGTGAGCCGTCACGCCTGGCCGGCGCGCTCCCTGCTGCAGGGTGCCTGGCTGGCGGGGGCGGCCGCCGTCCTCGAGCTGGGGTACCGGGCCAGCCTGTCCCGGCTCACCGTCAATGGAGGGTGACCGGCGTGCGCGGCGAGATCGGCTTCCTGTTTCACCTCTGGAAGGCAAACCTGCTAGTACAGTCCGGCGCAGTTCTTTCAATGGATTGAGGGAAGAGGGTGTGCGGGA
>JAUJMI010000345.1 GCA_030446945.1 Longimicrobium sp.
AGGTCGCCGCCGGACGCGCGGGTGTTGCGGATCGCCTCGTCCAGCGCGGCGTCGGCGATCTCCTGGAGGTCGAAGTCGAGCGTCAGGTAGACGTCGCCGCCGTCGCGCGGGGGCGCCACGGGGAGGGAGACGGCCGACTCCTTGCGGCCGCGCGCGTTGCGGCGCTGGATGCTGAAGCCGTCCGCGCCGCGCAGAACGGAGTCCATCGCCTGCTCGATCCCCCCCAATGCCCGCCCGTCGGCCGAAACCGCGCCCAGCACCTCGCGCCCCACGCCGCCCTGCGGGTAGAAGCGCTCCAGCTGACGCGACAGGTGCAGCCCGCGCAAATCGCCCAGCTTGCGGCGCTGCTCCACCGTGAAGCGGCCCGGGAGCACGATCCACTTGCGGCGCGGCTCGGTCGCGCGGCGTGCGGCCGACCTGGTCAGCCCCAGCGCGGCCGTCAGCCGCTTCGTCGCCTCGCGCCGGTCGGTGATCTCCGCGGGGGCGACGGCCACCTCGTACGTCTCGCGGGTGAGCGCCAGCGGCACGCCGTCGCGGTCGTAGATGGCGCCGCGGCGGGCGGGGAGCGGCACGCGCGCCTGCTGCTGGCTGGCGGCCTCCGCCTTCCACTCCGCACCCTGGAAACCCTGCAGCTGCACGGCGCGACCGACCACCAGCATCGCGGCCACGCCGAACGACGCCAGCAGGAGCTTCTGCCGCCCGGCGATGCGCTCGGGCGAGGTGAGGGCGGGGCGGGTGCGCTTGGCGCTCAAGGGGCCTCCGGCGGGGCCGGGGTGGAGGCGGGAACGGGCAGCATCACGATCTCTTCGTCGCGCGCGACATGCATACCCAGACGCTCGCGCGCCACACGGGTGATGCGGGCGCGGGTCTGCAGCGACTGGATGCGGTTGGCGACCTCCACGCGCTCCGCCTCGGCCTGCGAGAGCTCCGCGCGCAGGGCTGAGAGCTGGCGCTCGCGCTCGTAGCCCACCGTCTGCCGCCACACGACCGACGCCAGCGCGCCCAGCATCACGACGACGAAGACGACGCGGCGCAGCGCACCACGGCGGCGCGCGCGGCGCTCGGAGCGGTCGGCCGGCGGCGGGTCCCAAGGGTTGGCCCCGGGACGCACGCTACGCAGCACCGCGGAGCTCACGCGCGCCTCCACGCCCGCAGCCGGACGGAGCGCGCCCGCGGGTTGCGCTCGACCTCGGCAGGGGGGGCGGAGACGGGCTTTCGGGTGAGCGTCTCACCGAGCGCGACGCCGCGGCAGTTGCACATGGGCATCTGCGGCGGGCAGATGCACGCCTGGCTCCACTCACGGAACGCGTTCTTCACCAGCCGGTCCTCGAGGGAATGGTACGACATCACGGCGAAGACGCCCCCCGGCGCCAGCGCCTCGCGGAAGCTCTCCAGCGCCCGCTCCAGCGAAGGGATCTCGTCGTTCACCGCGATGCGCAGCGCCTGGAAGATGCGGGCCTTGTCCGCCGCCTCGATCCTCCCGCCCAGCCCCCGCCGCATCGCCTCGACCAGCCGGTCGCTGGTGTCCACCGGCGCCTCCTGCCGCATCTCCGCGATCACGCGCGCCAGCCTACGCGACTTCCGCTCCTCGCCGAAGCGGTAAAAGAGGTTCGCCAGATCCTCCTCGTCCAGCGATGCCAGGAGGTCGGCGGCGCTGCGCTCGCCGGCGGAGCCCTGCGCCATGCGCATGTCCAGCGGCGCGCCGGGGCGAAAGGTGAAGCCGCGCGCGTCCGCGTCGATCTGGTGCGACGAGATCCCCAGGTCCAGCAGCACCCCGTTCACCGTCCCCGGCTCCACCCCCGCCGCCTCCACCGCGTCCGCGAAGTTCGCGCGCACCCGCCGCGCCCGCTCCCCGAAGCGCTCCAGCCGCGCGCCCGCCTCGGCCAGCGCGTCGGGGTCGCGGTCCACGCCGATCAGCCGCGCCTGCGGGCCCCGCTCCAGCAGCGCCTCCGCGTGGCCGCCCCCGCCCAGCGTGCCGTCCAGAAAGAGGCCGCCGCGCTCCGGCCGCAGCAGCTCCATCGCCTCGTCCACCAGGACGGGGGCGTGGTACGGCGTGTCGTAGCTCACGCGGCGTTGCGCATGGTGGTGGCGCGGGTGACGGTGCTTCCGCACGCGCGGCAGCTGCACCACTCTGCCCCGAGCCACCCCGCCAGCGCGGGGAGCACCAGGAACGGACCCAGGTGCCGGTCCGCGGCGCATGCCAGGGTGGGCCCCGGCATGGGGGCGAAGTTGAAGATGTGCGGCTCGGTAGTCACGTGGCGAGGCCCGGGGAGGAGGGAGGCTATCCGAAGATCTGGTGCATGAAGCGCGCGGCCTCCGGCACGGGCGCTTCGGTGGCGGCGGTGAAGCGCGCCGGGTCCCACAGCTCGATGCGGTCGATGGCCCCCACCACCAGCGTGGCCCCGTCGATCCCCACCGCATCCTGCAGCCGCTGGGGCACCAGGATGCGCCCCTGCTTGTCCGGCACGACTTCGCAGGCGTTGGCCGTCACCTTCAGCACCCAGGGGCGGGCCTGCGGCTGCAGCCGGAGCACCTCTCGCAGGCGCCCCTCCACCTCGGCCCAGGCGGACCGGGGGTACAGCGTGAGCGCGTCCGGGAAGACGTGCACCAGCACGAAGGGCTGGTCCTGGCCCTCCCGCCTGAAGGAGGCGGGGAGGCTGAGGCGGCCCTTTTCGTCGATGTTGTGCTGGAAGCTTCCCAGGAAGCCGGTCATTCGGTCCGTAGGCGAGGGCACCCCGCGGCATCCCACTCTTCCCCACTTCATCCCACGGAGCCCCAACCTAATGCGTTTCGGAGCAAGGTCAAGGCGAAGATGCGCCGAAGGTGGCTGGCGGGGTTCTTGCTCCCGGGCCGCCGCAGGCCCAAGCCCACGCCGCCCGGAGCGCCCGCCTTGCACCTGGAGATCGTCATCAACCCGTCCACCCCCGCGGCCGCCGAGGCGATCCGGCGCGGGGTCGAGTCGCTGCGCGAGGCCGGCCACACGGTGCGCGGGCATCTCACCTTCGAGGCGGGAGACGCGCGCCGCTTCGCCGCGGAAGCCGCGGTGCGCGGAGCCGAGCTGGTGGTGGCAGCGGGTGGCGACGGCACCATCAACGAGGTGGTCAACGGTCTGAACGACTGGGCCGACGCCGGAGGGCACGACGAACTGCCGCGCCTGGCGGTGATCCCGCTGGGCACGGCCAACGACTTCGCGGGGGGCCTGCGCGTCCCCAGGGATCCGGAGGAGGCGCTCGCCGTTGCGGTGGAGGGGACGGGCTACCCGGTGGACCTGGCGGCGATGAACGGGCACTGCTTCCTCAACGTCTCCAGCGGCGGCTTCGGGGCCGAAGCGACCGACGAGGCGTCGGACGAGCTGAAGCGCATGCTGGGCCCCATCGCGTATCTGATCACGGGGGTGCGGAAGTTCGTCACGCTCACGCCGTGCAGGGCGTGCTTCACCTCCGGCCGCGAGGTGCTGCACGACGGCGACTTCCTGATCTTCGCCGTGGGCAACGCCCGGCGCACCGGGGGCGGCGTTCGCTTGACCTCGGAAGCGGACCTCTCCGACGGGTTGCTGGACGTGTGCATCGTGGAGGCGATGACGCACATGGAGTTCGTGCGCATCGCCCCTCAGCTCCGCGCCGGCAACCACGTGGAGCATGAAAAGGTGGTGTACCGCCAGGTGCGCAGCGTGACAGTGGAGGCGGAGGTGGAGCTGAGCGTGAACGTGGACGGCGAGCCGGTATCGGCCCGCCGTTTCGAGTACCGCATGCTCCCCCGCCAGATCACCGTGATGGCCCCTGGCCCGCCCGACGGGGCGGACGGGTAGAGGCGCTCACCCCCGCTCGTTCCTCGCTGCCCCCTCTCCCGATAACAGGAGAGGCTGCGCCTCTGTTGTCTAGAGAGGGGGCGTGGGCAGGCGGCGTCGCCGCCGGTCCCGCGCCCCGGGATGCCGCGCGCATCGCTGTCTTGCGCGGGCGCGATTCATCGCGCCCGCGTCCGACCCCGCTCCGCCGCCCCTCGCGCACACCGATGCCGGAGGGGCGCGAGATTAATCGCGCCCACCCTCTCCCCCACTCCGACCACCGCCCTTCGCACCACCGCACGTAGGGGCAGACCTGCGTGTTACCTGCGTGTCTGCCCGCCGCCTGCCCCGCCTCGACCCATGCCTGACGCCCCAATCCCGTCCACCCCCACCGAGGGCCCCGCCGCCCATCGCCAGGTACACGAAGCGCTCGTACTCCTCGACCGAGCGCAACCCGTACGGGCGGCTCCACCCGTTCTCCCTCGCCAGGCGGGCGTGGAAGGAGAAAACAGAATCGGGCTCGTCCAGGCGGAAAGCCTGGATGCGAGCCCGAAGGTCGTCCGCCCCGGGGGCGGAGTGTGCCTGGGTGGTTTCGCTGATACCGGTGATCTGAAAGTTCTGTGCAAACCCACACCGGAGGGCTCACTCAGAGACGCAGAGACGCAGGAGAGGAGAACAACGAGCGAAAAGGGTCGCACAGAG
>JAUJMI010000346.1 GCA_030446945.1 Longimicrobium sp.
CCGTGCCCGAGCCGATGGGGTGGAACCAGGAGGACACCATCGTGGTCGCCCTCGCGAACCGCACCGCCACGGCCATGGAGGGGGCGCGCATCCAGCTGGTGATGCGGGGCGCGGTTGCGCCCGTCGCGGCGCCGGCCGGCACGCCGGGCGCCCCCGCCATCGACTCGGCCGGCGGAGAGACGCGCGTCACCTGGGAGCTGGGGACGGTGGCGCAGGGAGCCGCGGTGGAGGTACGCCAGGCCGTCCGCACCCCGCCCGCCCCGGTGGGCGCCGCCGCGACGGTGCCTGTCTTTCCGGTGCGCGTCGCGCTCCTTTCGCGGGCGGGGGTGCCGCTCTCGGCTCCGCTGCAGGACACCATCCGCATCCGCCCCGGCTCCGAGCGGGCGGCGGGCGGGTGCGCCACGGCGGGATCGTCGCCGGCGCAGCGCTACGGCATCGGCCCGGTGCGGCTGGGGATGACGGGCGCCGCCCTTCGCGCCGCCTGCCCCGAGGCGCGCGACACCGCCTGGCAGGTCGAGGGCGTGGCGGAGAAGGGGCTGCTCGTGTCGCTTGCCGGGCGGCCGGTGGTGGCGCAGCTCGCGGGCGACAGCGTGGTGCGCATCGTGGCGGTCTCGCCCGCGGTGCGCACGGCGGCCGGCGTGGGGATCGGCTCCACGCTGGGCGACCTGCGCAGCCGCTACGGCCGGCTCTGTGCACTGGAGGGCGAGGGGCGCCTCGCCCTCTGGTCGCCCAACGCGCCGGGGGTCAGCTTCGGCCTGGCCCCGGCGGACAGCGCGGGCGGCGTCGCGCAGTCCGACTCGCTGCGCGACGAGCTCCAGGTGGCGTCGCTCTGGATCCACGGAAAAGACACTCCATGCCCGGCGCGGCCGGAAGGGACCCGATGAACATCTCTCTCGCCTTCCTGGCCGACGAAGCCAACGTGTCGCAGGAGGGGAAGCTGAACGTGCTGGGCATCTTCGACCGGATCAACGCCGCGACCTTCCCCGTCGTCCACCCGCGGATGGTCTTCGCCTTCCGCGTGCAGATGGAGTTCGGCGACGCGGGTCGCACCTTTCCCGTGGAGGTGCGCCTGCTGGACCAGGACGGCGCCGCGATGTTCGAGGCGGTCGGCGAGATCATGGCCCCCGCCGTTCCGCCGGGCGAGTTCGCCACCGCCAACCAGGTCTTCTCGATGGTCGGCGTGCAGTTCCCCACGGAGGGGATGTACCGCTTCTCCGTGAGCATCGGCGGCGCGGAGCCGTACGTCACGCCCTTCCTGGTGCAGGGCACGGCGAGCGACCCGATGATGAACTGACGCAGAGCTCGACCATGGAAGAGATCCGGGTCCGCACCGGCGAGCGCAACGCGCTCGTCGAGATCACCGCCCAGGTGGAAGAAGCCGTCCGCCACACCGGGGTGCGCGAGGGGATCGTCGTGGTGCAGAGCCTCCACACGACCGCCGCCCTCACCGTCAACGAGAACGCCGACCCCGACGTGGTGCACGACGTCCTGCGCAAGATGGACGAGATCGTCCCCGGCACCGAGCCGTACTACCGCCACGCGGAGGGGAACAGCGACAGCCATGTGAAGACCTCTATCTTCGGCCCCTCGCTCACCCTGATCGTCCACCACGGCCGCCCCCTCCTCGGCCGCTGGCAGGGCATCTACCTGTGCGAGTGGGACGGTCCGCGGGAGAGGACGGTGGCGGTGCAGGTGATGGGGAGCCAGGAGGGAACTGCGTGATGCCCTCCGGGATCGTGTCGGCGCTGCGGCTGGCCGCGCGCGGGTTGATGGCGCGCAACCAGCCCGAGCCGCCGCTGGAAGCGCCGCGCCGCAAACCGGCCGTGGAGCGCACCGGGATGCTGGCGGATGCGGCATCGGTGGGGCGCTACCTCCGCGCGACCGAGGGGGCGGAGATCACGGGGCTCCAGGGCGACGACGCTCCGCTTCCCCCGCTCTTCCCCACGACATGGGAGACAGAGAGGTGCCTGGAGCTCTTCGCGGGGCTGGACCGCCCGCTCCCGGTGGGCGGCGTGGTGCACCTGGAGAGCGAGATCCTCTGCCTGCGCCCCATCCGCCGCAACGACGCGGTGCGCTGCCGCGTGGAGCTGGAGCGCGCCGAGCGGGTGGGCCGCGGGCTGCGGTTGACGGTAACGGCGCGCAACTGGACGGCCACCGGCCAGCTATGCTCCCAGAGCACCGCCGTCTTCCTGGCCCGCACCCGCGCCCCGCAGGAGCCCCGTACGGACGACCAGCCCCGGCGCGACCCCGCCGCGGACGGGCCGCAGAGTTGGGAACCGCTTGCGAGCTGGGCCCTGGGCGGCGGTGCCGGCCGGCGGTTCGCGCGCGCCTCGGGCGACTACAACCCGATCCACCTGTGGGGGTGGACGGCGCGCCCGTTCGGCTTCAAGCGCCCCATCCTGCACGGCTTCTGCACGGCGGCGATGGCGGCGCACGCCCTCGTCGAAGGCCCGCTGGGCGGCGACCCCACCGCGCTCCGCCGCCTGCGCATCGCCTTCCGCGCCCCGCTCCCGCTCCCCGCCCACGCCCGCCTCTGGGTGGGCGAGGCCGCCGGCCAGCGCTGGTTCCGCGTCACCGACGACCCTGGCGACACTCTCTTCGCGCAGGGTGCCTGGGCGGGCGCCGTCCGCGCCGCTCCGTCCTGACGCTGGCGCCAGCGGACTCGCCGCCGCGCGCGACGAGCCACGCCGCAAGCCGATGTGGCCGCGGCGCTTGACGGAATCGAGATCCTTTTGGAAGATTCGATTAAGAAGACGTTGATGGTCAGCGTCAGCCTGAAGGGCGGAAAGGTGTACATGGGGTTCGTCATCGGCAACTTCGATTCCTACGACCGCAAATACATTCGCCTCTGGCCGATCTTCAGCGGCTACAGGAACAAGGACACGCAAGCGCTCGCTGTCACGACGAACCATGCCAACGTGTATGCGGAGACCGTCTCCAGCACCGGCGGATCAAGTATCGTGGACTGGTTCCAGGTGATTGTGCCCGTCGGTGAGTTGCAATCGGCCAGCTTCTTCGACGCGTCGACGTACGATCTCTTCAACCCGTCCGATGAGCCTCTGATGAGCTAGTGGGATTCCTTGGCAGATGAACGAAGCTCCCGGCTTGCAGGTGCAGGCCGGGAGCTTCGTTTCAGCCGCAAGTCCCTCTCACGGGAATAGCAGTCCCACGCTCCACCGCGGCGGGTCGCCGGGGTGCAGGGTGTAGACGTCGCGCTCGTGGAGGCGGCTGGGCCTTCCCTGCCAGAATTCCATGGCGGAGGGCACCACGCGGAAGCCGCTCCAGAAGGGCGGGCGTGGGATGTCGCCCGTGGCGCCGAAGCGGGCGTCGAGCTCCTCCACGCGGCGGACGAGGATGTCGGACGAGGGGAGCGGAGTGCTCTGAATGGAGGCCCACGCGCCCACCCGGCTCCCGCGCGGACGCGAGGCGTAGTAGGCGTCCGCCTCCGCGTCGCTCACCTGTTCCACGTGCCCCTCGATGCGCACCTGGATCTCGAAGGGCTGCCAGTGGAAGCAGAGCGCGGCGTGGGGGTTGCCCCTGAGCTCGCGCGCCTTGCGGCTCCCCAGGTTGGTGTAGAAGACGAAGCCGCCCGCGTCGAACTCCTTGAGCAGGACCATGCGAAGCGACGGCCGCCCGTCCTCGCCGACCGTGGCGACGGACATGGCGGTGGGCTCGCGGATCTCCTTTTCCGCGCGGGCACGGGCCAGCAGCTCACCGAAGCGGTCGAACGGCTCGGCGAAGGGAGCCGTGCGGACTTCTGGTCCGCTGGTGCTCACCGCCGGCGCGGTGCGGGCGCCGCCTGCACGCGGACCGGAACGGTGAGGCGCGTGTTCTCCCACGCCATGGCCAGCGTGCCGGTGCCGCGGGCGTTTCCGCGCTCCAGCGCGATGGTGAACTTCTCCACCGGCTGCGCCAGCCTCGTGGTGCGCATGGGAATGCGCACCAGGTCGCGGGAGGCGTCGTACTGCGTGCCCCACTGGCCCGTCTGGCGGTTGACGATGAGCGTCCACCCCTGCGCGGACGGGAGGGTGTAGAGCGTGTAGGTGCCGCGCGGGACGAGCGCGTCGCCGATGCGCAGGTCCGTCTCGGTGACGAGGGTGGTGGCGGCGTTGGCTCCGGTGCGCCATACGCGGCCATACGGTACCAGCTCGCCCACGATCCGCCGCCCGCGCATGGAGGGGCGGCCGTAGTCCACGTACACGCGCTTCCCGGCCGCGATCTCCAGCCGCGCCGTGTCCCGCGGGGAGAGCGGCTGCCCTCCCTGCTGCGCCGCGGCGGGCGCGGTGAGAGCCGTCAGGGCCAGCAGCGCGGCGAGCGCGCGGGTGCGCATCTGCTTTGGATGCAACGACATCAGGTCACCTCGGGTTTGGATGGGGTCCCGGATTTTATGCCGGCGGAGCGGGCCGGGCAAGCCGGCGGGATTGCGTAAGTACGTGAGGGTCTGGGGACGGCCCCCTCTTTATTTGTCATCCTCAGGG
>JAUJMI010000034.1:0-3304 GCA_030446945.1 Longimicrobium sp.
TAGATGATGCGGATCCACTTGAAAGCGAGCGCACGTATGGCTGCATGCTTCGACTTCCCGCGCTCCCGCTGCAGTTGGAAGTAGGCGCAGGCCCACGGCGAGCTGCGGATCGAGAGGCGAGCGAATTCGTGGAAGCTCTGGCGGACGAACTTCGGTGCTCCCCATCTCCAAACGGTCTGCGACTGCTTCCCGCTTCGCTTGACCACGGGTGCGATGCCGCTGTACTCCTGCACCTCGCTCGCCGCCTGGAAGCGATCGCGCCTGCTGCCGAAGGCGCTCAGGAGCCGCGGCGCCATCACGGCACCGCTGCCAGGCAGAGATTCAAAAAGGTGTGCGTCCGGATGGGCGCCGAAACGCCGCGCGATCTCCTTGTCGTACCGGGCGATGCTCGGCCGCAGCGCCTCGATCTGGCGAGCGAGCATCAGCACGTTCATCGTGGAGATCTCGACGATCGCAGGATCGTTCGTCAGCGGGACTGCGCAGCGGATCTCCTCGATCCGCTTCTCGATCAACTCCGCGCGGCGGGAGTTGTGGCCGTAGTAGAACTTCCGGATCGTTTGCACCTTCTCGCTCTGCACGGCCATGAGCGTAGGCCAGCGCTGGAGGAAGTCCGTGGCCAGCTGGGCGTCCAGCTCGCCGGCCCAGGAGAGCGCCTGCGGGAAGTAGCCCTTCAGCTCCGAGGTGAGCTGGTTCGTGAGCTTCGTGCGCAGGTCCACGGCCTTTCGCCGCGCCTCCACCAGGCGCATGATCGCACGGGTCTCGGCATCGTCCGGCGACCAGCGATGCAGGCGATCCTCGTGCTTGCCGAGGAGCTCGAGCAGGAGGCCGGCGTCGCCTGGATCGTCCTTGGCACCGTTGGGAGCAAAGGCCTCCCGGAAGCGCTTCAGCGTGCGTGGGTTCACCGGGAAGAGCACGATGAACTCGTGCTCCATCAGCGCGGCGACCAGCGGCCCGCGGGAGGTCTCCAGGCAGATGCCGACGGGCCGGCCGCCGAAGCGCTGGCGCAGTCCCGCGATCCACTCGCTGAGGAAGCGCGGGTCCTGCGGGATGCGACCGGCCTCGATGCGACTCGATCCGGTCTCCTGCAAGCAGAAGTCGTGGTGGTCGTCTGCCCAGTCGATTCCGATCCGGGCGGCGAGTTCGAGCGTTTCTCCCATGGCACGCGCTCCCGAAAGAGGGGGTGGTGGAGGAAAGACACACACGGCTTCGGCCCTGCGAAAGCCTTATAGGCGAGACCTCACACGCGGGTCACCATCCAGAGGATTCGTCCTGGACCGAAGCACACCGCCGCGCTCGTACTTCTCTCCCTATTCGTTTGCTCGAACGGGGGCAATATTCGTAGCGCAGCGGTGCGTGTCAGCAACACGATTATCCTTCGGCGGAGTTATCCACAAGCTGCTGCGGGGAGCAACACGCCCAGGCACTCTCCTCGCAGCTCATGGATAACTCCGGAGTAGCTATAAGGGGGCTGGAAAATTCACCCCTGCCACGGCCTGGCGCTAGGGGCGTGATTCATCACGCCCGTGTCACGGGCTGCTCCGCCACCGGTCGCTCCACCCGATCCCGTAGGGGCGCGATTCATCGCGCCCACCCTCTCGCCCACCTCGACCGCCGCTCTTCGCAACCAGCCGGTAGGGGGCGGACCTGCGTGTCTGCCCACCGCCTGCGCCGCCTGGCCCCCTGCCCCACCGCGACGAACCTCGCAGTGGGGTCCCCCCGTCGCTGCCCATACCCGCCGCCGCGACGCCCCATGCCGCTACGCACCAACGCACGCCAGCGCCCCTCCCCCAGGTAGTTATTGGGGGAGGGGCAGCGAGGTGACGAGCGGGGAGGGGGCCCGCCTCAGCGCTGCAGCACGCGCGAAAAGAAGGGAAACGTCCGCGTCCGCATGCGTTCGGCGATGTGGCTGCCGTGGGTGCCGTCGTACTCCTCGAAGGTGTGCGCGACGCCCGCTTCGGCGAGGGCGGCGTGCAGGTCGCGGGCGGTGAGGGGGATGTGCCGGAGGGCGTCGCGGGTGCCTGCGTCGAAGGCGACTCGCGGGCGCGTGGCGGCGGCGGCGTAGCGCCGCGCCAGGCGTGCGGGGGAGTGCTCGCCCCAGCGCGCCAGGACGTCCGCGCGGCCCGGCCCGGACGGGAGCGTGAGTCCCAGCGGGTGCCACGGGTCGGGCGAGTGGAGCGCGGCGAGGGCGACGAGGAGCCTGCTGCCGAACGGCGCAGCCGCCACCTCGGCCGGCGTGCGCAGCGCGAGGGCGGCGGCGCGCGGGGCATCGCCGAAGTCGCGGAGGACCTCGGGGCCCAGGCAGCACGGGCTGAGCGCGTACGCCGCGCCGAAGACCTCCGGGTGCTCGGCCGCGCGGTGGAGCGCCGCGTGGCCTCCCATCGACCAACCCGCGACGCCGCGGCTGCCGGGGCGCGCGAGGGTGCGATAGCGGGCGTCCACGTGCGCCACGACGTCGCGGACGAGGAAGTCGCCCCAGCGGCCCGTGGCGGCGGAGTTGGCGAAGAACGATCCGCCGAAGCGGTTCCCGCCGTCCGGCACCGCCACGATCATCGGCCGCACCGCGCCGGAGCCGATCAGCGAGTCCATCGCCGTGCGCAGGGAGAAGCGCTCCGTCCACTGAGCTGGGCCGCCGTCGAAGCCGTGCAGGAGGTAGACGACCGGGTAGCGCCGCGTGGTGCGACCGTAGTCCGGCGGCAGGTACACGGAGACGGCGCGACGCGGGGAGTCGCCGAGCGGGTTGTCCGCGAGCGCGGGGGAGTGGACGGTGTCCGCCACCACCCGTCCGGCGGAGGCCGTGGGCGCCAGGCGCGGCGGGACACAGGCGGCCGCCGCGCACACCCCCAGGGCGGCCGCCGCTCGAAGAACTCCGCGCATCAGGGGGCGGGCTCCAGCTTCGCCAGGATGCTGCGCGAACGAACGTGGCAGGCATCGGCCGTCACTCTTACATCCTCGGCGGTCCAGGTGCGGTACCCGGGCTTGGTCACGGTCACGTCGTAGGTGCCGGGTCGCTCAAAGGTGTTCACGGCCGTCATCGCGGACGGGCTCACCACCGTGAGCGAGTCCGTGTACGCGCCTTCGCGGATGCTGCCGCGGGCGCCCACAGCGGCGGGCTCACCGGTGCGCGCGTCGCGGACTTGGACGCTCAACGTGGAGCGCGCCTCATCCGTGCAGACGGTCGGCGCCCACGAGCAGCCGCTCGTGGCGAGCGCGGCGATGAGCGTTGCGACGGGCAGGCGGAGCATGGTGCCAGTGCGTGCGGGGTTGCGGATCAATCGGGTCGTATGAGAACGCGTAAATCGCGCGC
>JAUJMI010000034.1:3404-14948 GCA_030446945.1 Longimicrobium sp.
CCGGCGCCTTAGATGTCCACGAACTCGCGGAGGTACCACTCGACGATCGCGCTCCCCCAGGGCTCCGCGATGGCGGCGCCGAGGGCGAGGAAGATGCCAAAGGGGACCAGCTTCTTCGTGCGCATCGAGATCGGGCCGAAGATCAGCGTTCCCAGAAGCGCGCCCAGGAAGATGGTGAGGAGGACGCCCGACATCCCCACGAAGGCGCCCACCATCGCCATCATCTTGATGTCGCCCCCGCCCATCGCCTGCTTCTTGAAGGCGCGCTCCCCCAGCTCCGCCACCATATACAGAAGGCCGAAGCCCAGCAGCGCCCCCAGCGCGGACTGCTGCGGCGTGATGCCGCCCGGCGCAAAGGAGAGCGCCAGGCCAATCGCCAGCCCGCCCCACGTGAACTCGTCGGGGATGAGGTAAGTGCGAGCGTCGGTCAGCGCGATCCCCAGCAGGAGCGTGAAGAAGATGGCGGACGAGAGCGCCTGCCAGCTCACCCCGTGGCGCAGCACCGCCGCCAGCCAGAGCGAAGCGACGGTCATCTCGATGAGCGGATACTGAATGGAGACGCGGGTACCGCACGCCCGGCAGCGCCCGCGCAGAAAGATCCAGCCGAAGATGGGGACGTTGTCGTACCAGCGGATCTGCGTACCGCACTCGCCGCATCGCGAGGGGGGGCGGATCACGGAGAGCCCCTCCGGCCAGCGGTACACGCACACGTTCAGGAAGGAGCCGATGCAGGCCCCCAGGAGAGCCGCGTAGCCCCAGATCAGGTAGTCGGGCGTCAATGGACGGTCAGCGAAGGAGCTCGTGGAGGAGGATGGCGCCGGCCGCGGCCACGTTCAGCGATTCGGCGCGCCCGCGCAGGGGGATGCCCATCGTGAGCTCCGAGCGGCGCAGGGTGTCGGCCGAGACCCCGGCGCCCTCGTTGCCCAGCACCAGCGCCGCGCGCCGGGGAAGCGACTCGGGCCGCGGCGCGCCCACCGCCGAGGCCACGGTGACGACGCCGTGCTCGCGCAGCCAGGGCTCCAGCGCCTCCCACTCCGCCTCCACGACGGGGAGGCGGAAGGACGAGCCCATCGCGGCGCGCACGGCCTTGGGGTTCCACGGATCGACGCTGCCGGGGAGGGCCACCACGCCTGCGGCCCCCAGCGCTTCGGCCGTCCTCACCAGCGTGCCGAAGTTGCCGGGGTCCTGCACCGCGTCCAGCACCAGGAGGACGCCGGGTTCGGCGTCCAGCGGGATGCTGGCCAGACCCGCGCGCGGGATCTCGGCCACCGCGAGCACGCCCTGCGGCGTCTCCGTATCCGCCTTGCCGCGGAAGTCGCGCTCGTCCACCTCGTGCACGGCGATTCCGCGCGCCTCGATGGCGGAGACCAGGCCCCGTCCGCGGGGCGTGTCCCCCAAGGTGGACGCCGCGACGGCGAAACGGACCACAAGTGGGGACGCCACAAGGTCTTCCACCGTGCGCACCCCCTCCGCCAAGAAGAGGCCCTCTTCGTCGCGCGCGCGCCGCTGCCGCAGGGTGCGCAGCAGGCGCTCCTCGCGGCGGGTCAGCATTGCGCCCTGGGTGGTCCGCGTCTTGCTTTTCCGATGGCCCGGAACCCCACAATCCAAAGCATGGAGATCAAGATGGCACTTGCACTTAGGGCTCGCGCACGGCGGGGGGCCGCCGTGCTTGCGTTGAGCGGCGCGACGGCCGCGGGCGGCTGCGCCACCATCAGCACGCAGCAGGAGGTCCAGCTCGGCTCGGACTACGCGCGCCAGATCAACCAGCAGCTCCCGATGCTGAACGACGCGGCGACGCGCAACTACATCAACACGCTGGGCAACCAGCTGGCCGCCGTGGCCGACCAGCGCGGCATCCGCTACACCTTCCAGGTGGTGAACTCGGACGCCATCAACGCCTTCGCGGTTCCGGGCGGCTTCATCTACGTGAACCGCGGCACCATCGAGCGCGCCAACAACCTTTCCGAGCTGGTGGGCGTGCTGTCGCACGAGATCACCCACGTGTCGGAGCGGCACAGCATCGAGCAGCTCCAGCGGGCTCAGGGCGCCAACACGCTGCTCACAATCCTGTACGGTGGCGTCCTCCGGCGCAACCCGGGGACCATCGAGCGAGTCGGCGTGCAGGGCGTCGGGACGGCGGTCTTCGCCGGCTACAGCCGCGACGCCGAGCGCGAGGCGGACCGCGGCGCCGTCAACATCATGATGCGCGCCGGGTACAACCCGCAGGGGCTGGCCAGCTTCTTCCAGACGCTGATGGGCGAGCGCCAGCGCAACCCCAGCAAGGTGGAAACGTGGTTCGCCACGCACCCGACCACGCAGGAGCGGATCAGCAACGTGCAGGCGATGATCCAGGCCACCCCCGGCGCCAGCGGCAACGCGCGGCTGGTGACGGACAACCGGGCCTATCAAAACTTCCGCGCGCGCGTGCGCTCCCTGACCCCGGCACCGCAGGACCGCGGCCGCCGGTGAGCACCCCGGGCGGCTGGCAGCACCGGGCCCGCGCCCTGGCGGCGCGGGCCCGCCGGACGACGGCGGCGGCCGCCCTCCTTCCCCTTCTCGGCGCGTGCGTCAGCGAGAAGCAGGAGCAGGTCCTGGGCGACCAGATCGCCGCGCAGATCAACACGCACGTCCCGCTGGTGCAGGACAGGCCGCTGACTTTGTACGTCAACGACCTGGGGCGGTTGATCGCGCGGCACAGCGCCCGCCCCGAGGTCCCCTACCGCTTCTACATCGTGGACACGGGGGGGGTGAACGCCTTCGCCCTCCCCGGCGGCCACATCTACGTGAACCGCGGCCTCATCGAGCGTACGCGGAACGTCTCCGAGCTGGCGGGGGTGCTGGCGCACGAGATCGGGCACGTGGCGGCGCGGCACGGCGCCGAAACGATGCAGCGGCAGATGAGGACGCGCTCCATGTCCGGCATCCTGTACAAGGTGATCCTGGACCGGGAGCCGCTCCTGAACCAGGAGGCGCTGGACATCGGCGGGGCGGTGTGGTCGGCCTCGCACTCGCGCAACGACGAGCAGGAGGCGGACAAGCTGGCCGTGGGCTACCTGATCGCCTCCGGGGTGGACCCGAACGGGATGCTGAGCCTTTTCAACGGCTTCGTGAAGGAGGAGGCGACGCTGCCGCAGGGCGGCGTTGGGCAGTGGTTCGCGACGCACCCGGCCACCCTCCAGCGGCTCAGGATCACCCGCAAGGAGATCAGCGTGCGGCTCCCCGCGGTGAAGAAGCACCTGGCGACGCAGGTCCCCTCCTACGAGGACTTCCTGCGCCGGCTGCACGCGCTTCCTCCGCCCCCGCCGATGATGCCCGGCGCGCCGTCGCTGAGCCCCGCGCAGCGGCTTCCCTGGCAGAGGTAGCAGCCCGACCCCGCCCTTCACCGGCGGGGTCGAATCGTTTGCGGGGGTTGCGCGCGCGGCCGCGCGCCGCTTCCATTCCGCGCTTGCGCCCGGCGCCCCTCCTTCGCACGCGAGCATGACCGACCGCATCCCGGTGGCCCTGACTATCGCCGGCTCCGACTCCGGCGGCGGCGCGGGGATCCAGGCCGACCTCAAGAGCTTCCACGCCTTCGGCGTCTTCGGCACCAGCGCGCTGACGGCCGTCACGGTGCAGAACACACGCGGTGTCTCCGGCGTCCACCCGATCCCGGTGGACACCGTCCGCGCGCAGATCCGCGCCGTCGCCGAGGACCTGCACCCGGCCGCCTGCAAGAGCGGGATGCTGGCCACCGCCGAGCTGGTGCGCGCCGTCGCCGAATCGATCCGCGAGCACCGCCTTCCGCACTACGTCCTGGACCCGGTGATGGTCGCCAGCAGCGGCGACCGCCTGCTGGACGAGGACGCCGAACGCACCGTTGCCGAGGAGCTGGTGCCGCTGGCCGCGCTGGTCACGCCCAACCTGGACGAGGCCGCGATCCTGGTGGGCGCCCCGGTGGAGGACCTCGATGGGATGCGTCGCGCCGCCGCGGCGCTGGTGGAGATGGGGGCGCAGGCCGCGCTCCTCAAGGGCGGCCACCTCCGCTCGGCCGCGCTGGTGGACGTCCTCTTCGACGGACGAGACTGGCACGAGTGGCGCCGCCCCAAGCTGGACACGCGCAACACGCATGGCACCGGCTGCACCCTGTCCGCCGCGGTCGCGGCGGGGCTGGCGCACGGGTGGCCCCTCGCGCGCGCGGTGGAGGATGCGCTGGACTACGTGAGCCGCGCCATGCGGGCCGCACCGGCGCTGGGCGCGGGGCATGGGCCGTTGAACCACATGGTGTAGGGGCCCCCTCCCCCGCTCGTCACCTCGCGGCCCCTCCCCCAATAACTACCTGGGGGAGGGGCGCACGCGTGCATCCATGCGGGGAGCGCGGGTCGGCGCGGGGGAAGGCACGGGCAGCCACGTGGGGCTGCCACTACGAGGGTTGGTGCGGAGGGCGGGGGTCCAGGCGGCGGCAAGGGAGGGCGCGACGAATCGCGCCCCTACGAGATCTCCGCGACCCCGGCCGGCACCCTCTCTCTCGAAAACGTGAGGGCGCAGCCGTCTCCTGTTATCGGGAGAGGGGGCAGGCGAGTGTAACGAGACGGGGGTGGGGGCCGCGCATCAAAACGACTGCCCGAACGTCAGGTACGCCCGCGGCTTCGGCCGCTCGCGCACCACCATGTTGTTCTCGACCACGTCCACGGCACGAAGCGGGAAGCCGACACCCGCGCGGACCGGGAAGGGCCGCAGGTACGAAATGCTCACGTTCAGCCCCAGCTCCGCGCCCACCGACGCGATCGTCGTCGACGCGTCGGAGCGGACGCTGCGGGTGAGGCACTCGGCGCTGCACCAGGTGCGGCCCGCGTCCACGAACGCCGTGCCCCACAGGCGGTCCAGGTACAGTGGGAGGACGCTGCGGCCGCGCTCGATGAGCGCCAGGGGGAAGCGCCACTCCAGCGTCCCCGCCACGGCCCGGTCGCCGAAGAGGACGCCCTCGCGGTAGCCGCGCACCGGCAGGCCCAGTCTGCCGCCCATCGTGACGTAGGTGGATAGGGGGAAGCCAGACACCCCGCCCCCCGTGCCGCCCAGCGAGTAGCCGGGGGTGAGGGTGCCCCGGTCCGCGCCGCCCGCCACGCGCAGGCCCAGCACGTGTCGCGCGTAGCCCCAGGCGTGGAAGGGGAGGTAGTGCTGCGCCCGCCCCGTGGTGCGCAGGTAGCCGCGGTCGGCGTCGCCCGGGCCATCGTCGGGGCCGTTGTTGAGGTAGACCTCCTCCAGGTAGCGGCGCCCCTGCACCGATGCGGCGGCCACGAAGCCTTCCTCCTGGCTCACCGAGTACTCGTAGTCTCGCGCCGTGGAGTAGCCCAGCGTCGCCGCGCCCCCGGCCTCGGCGGGCGGGTCCGGGGCGGTCGCCGCCACGCCGCGGTACTGGTAGTCGCGTTGGCGGGCGCCCACCCCGAAGCTCAGCCAGCTGAAGGAGCGGAAGCGCGGGCGCGTAAAGGTGGCCACCAGTGAAGCCGACCGCTCCCGCTCCAGCAGCACCGCGGTGACCGGCTCATCCACGGGGCTGACGGTCTTGAAGACCTCTACCTGATCCCAATCCTGGAACACCGACGCGCCGATCACCGGGTTCCCCAGTCCGGTGAAGAGGTAGCTCGCGCCCGCGTCGGTGCGCGTCTCGCGCGGATGCACCTGCGCGTAGGCACCGTAGCTGTGCCGCTGGACGACGTCCTGCCCCCCCACCGCCGCCCCCAGCGCGTACCCCAGCTCCTGGTCGCCCGTGACGACGATGGGCGTCCACGAGGAGGGGCGCAGTGATGGGAGCGCCGAGTAGGGGCGCGCCGGCCCGCCCGCAGTGCGCTGCGCCACCTCCGTGCCGGCGCCCGCCACGCGCGCCTCCGCGCGCAGCGGCGGCACGGCGGTCCAGCCCGCCGGGTCGAAGGGGATGCGCGCCAGGTGGTACCCGTCGGCCCGGTAGAGCGTCAGCGCGATCCAGCGCCCGTCCGGCGACACGTCGGGATCGAAGACGCCCGTCAGCACGTTGGTGATGCGCTGAAGTCGGCCATCGGTGAGGTCGTACGCGTACAGGTTGGAGATGCCGCTGCGGTCCGAGCTGAACACCACGTAGCGCCCGTCCGGCGACCAGGCGGGCGAGGAGTCCACCGCGCGATCGCTGGTCAGCTCGCGCACCACGCTGCCCGTGGCGGCATCCAGCACCACCACGTCGTAAAGCGCCCCCGTCCGCCAGCGCGAGATGGCGATCCGCGTCCCGTCCGGCGACCAGCGCGGACGCGTCCAGTGCACGTCCGGTGACGGCGCCGCGAGCTCGCGCGCGCCGCTCCCGTCCGCCTCCAACACCACCGGCGCGTTCGTCCCGCCCCCGCCGCGCACCGCGACGATGCGGCCGGACGCGGCGTGCACGTCCGGCTCCAGCAGCCGCGCGCCGTGGGTGATGCGGTCGCGGTCGCCGTTGGGGCGGATCACGTACAGGTCGGAGTAGTAACGATACCGATCGACCGCGTCGAGCATCGCCGTCACCAGCGACCCGTCCGCCCGCCAGGCGGACGCGCCCAGCGAGGTGCGCGGGTCCAGCACCCGCACCCCCCCCTCGCTCCACAGACGCGTGGAGGTCTCCTCGCGCCCCGTCGAGTGGGCGAAGGCGATCGTCCGCCCGTCCGGCGACCAGCGCGGCCCCTCGGTGCGGCGCCCCTCCTGCACCAGCACCTCCGGCTCCGTGAGCCCCTGGCGGCGCAGCGAGTCGGCCAGCGCGGTGTACTCGGTGCGCAACGAGTCGCGCCACTCTTTCCACGCGGCGGTGAACTTCTGGCCGTACGCGCGCTTCGCGGCCCCGTCCACGCCATACGAGAACGGGACGCGGCGTCCCATCGCTTCCACCCAGTCGCCGTGCTTGTCGTACCCGAAGCGCTCGCCCAGGTAGTCCATGAAGAGCGAACCGTACACGTACGGCGTGCTCCCTCCTGGCCAGGTCACGGGATGGCCGCTGGCGCGGTCGATGGGAAAGAACTCGTCTTCAAGGATCGCCGTGCGCAGCGTCATGTCGAAAAGCGTCGCGCGCACCCGGCCCGCGCGCGTCAGCCGCGACTCGAGCGCTGTGGCGAGCCCCTCCTGTGTCCAGCGCGGCACCAGGATGTTGGGAAAGCCGAACGGCGTGCGCCCGAACACCCTTCTGAGCAGCCGCGGAAGGCCCGCCGCGTAGTCCAGGTGGAAGATGTGCACGAGCTCGTGCGAGACCACCAGCTGCAGCCAGTCGTCGTAGAAGGCGAGCTCCGGCGTGTCCACCGGCGGGTGCGCGAACACCACGATGCGGTTGGTGGGGAGCGGCGTCGCGTACCCGTTGGAGAAGTCGACGTTGTCGCTCAGCACCAGGTCGATCCTCTTCCTTGGCGCCTGCACCAGCACCTCCCGCAGCGCCGCGTGCGCCGCCTCCGCGCGGTCGGCGGCGCGCCGCGCAAGCGGCTCCAGCGCGGGCGTGAAGTGGACGCGGAAGTGCTCCGTGTCCATGGTGCGCCACTCCGCATCGGGCGGCAGCTGCGCCCCCAGCGGCAGCGCGAAGAAGAGCGCGGCGAAAAGCAGCGCGAGACGGCGGAGGGTCATTGCTGTGCGTTGCGGAAGTGGATGAACTGTGATCTACCGGCTCTGCTGGGGCGAGTGAACTCGCGGCAACAGCACAAAGTCCGCCTGCGCGGATTCGGCGGCGAGATTCACGCGCGTGGCGGATTCACGGCGCCGCGGGAAGTCCGCCCCCAAGAGATCACGAGACCGCTTCAGCGGTCTTCCCGTGTTTGCAGCCGGGGGATTCATCCCCCGGTGACGCGGCGCCGGTCCCAACCCCCAGCACCAACCCGCTCACCGGAGCCTGCGCAGGCAGGCTTCCCGCGGTTGTTGCAGCGGTTTCAACCGCGGGGGACCTGCCCTCGAATCAACGCCTGGCGCTACCCCCCGCCCGCTCACGCAGGAACGCCTCGACCGCCCGGAAGTGCGCCCGCGCGATGCGCTCGTGCACCTGCGGGTTGCGCAGCGCGGCCTCCTGCCGCGGCACCATCAGGAACATCGACTCGGTGAGCGTCGAGGGCATCCAGGTGGGGCGCACCAGCGCCAGGTCGGCACGGGCGATCCCCAGATCGCGCAGCCCCAGCTCGCGCAGGATCTCGCGCTGCATGTGGCGCGCGAGGTCCAGCGACTGCGGCGCGTTGTAGAACGCCGTAGTCCCCGAGTTTGTGAACGGGTTCACGCCGTCCGGGAAGGCGTTGTTGTGCACCGACACCAGGAGCTGCGCCCCCGCCTGCTCGGCGATCACCGGCCGCGCCCCCAGCGCCACCCCCGCCGTATCCGGCCGCGTCTCCGTCACGCGCGCGCCGGCATCGCGCAGCATCCTCACCAACTGCTTGGAGATGGCGAGGTTCGCCTCCGCCTCGGTGAGGCGCGTGGGGCCGATGGCGCCGCCGGGCGGGTGTCCGGCATCCACCGCGACGTGGATCCCGGCCAGCGGACGGCGCGCGTCGATCGCCGGCGGACGGCGGACGCGCACCACCAGCGTCCCGTCGCGGTCGTAAAAGGTGCGCCACCCCCACGCGGGGCTCGCCAGCTCCATCCGCACGTAGTACACGTCGTCGCGCACCTGGTCCCAGGTGGCGCGGCGCACGAAGGGGTCCTCGGTACCGTAGTAAAGCCAGTTGGTGCGCGACTCCCCGCCGAATACCTCCACCGTCAGAAAGCTCCCCTCCAGCAGCACGCGCGCGGGGAGCCGGTCCGTCATTGATAGCCGCAGGTCCACCCACTCCGCCTGCGGCACGACCCGCACGGCGCCGATCGTCCCCCGCGCCTCGGGAGCGCCGGACGGCAGGAGGCGCACCGAACGCGCATCCACCCACACCGACTGGTCCTCGGTCAGCCGCACGCGGTACGCACCTTCGCGCTCGCCGGTCAGGGTGAAGCGGGTGCCGTTGGGGAAGGTCCAGTGGTACGGCGTCCCCGAGCCCGGGATCGAAGTCGCAACCACCAGGGAGTCCGGCCGGTCGCTGGCGGCGACCCCGGTGCGCGTCTCGCCCGGGCTCAGCACGGCCAGCGAGAGCTCCAGCGGAGCGCGCACCGTGTCGGCGCCGTGCACCAGCTCGATGGTGGCCGTGCCGGCGCGCCCCGTCTCGGCCAGGGTCGGGACGCCCACCTGCCGGTCGCGTGAGAGGAGGGACGCGCTCGCCGCGAAGCTCCCCGCGTACTGCGTGTACTCGCGCGTGGCGGAGCGGTCCTGCAGGAAGCCCTCGTCACGCTCCACCGTTCGGGTCTCCACCAGCGGCGCGGCGGAGCCGTCTGGGAAGACGATCCTCGCCCGCCCGCCCGGCGCGCCGCGGAAGCGCACCATCACCCGCTCGCCGCGCTGCACCGTCATCGCCGCACGCGGAGCGAGGGCCGCGATCCCTGCCGTGGTTTCGCCCGCGGCCGCGGGCGGGCGGATGCGTCGGACGGCGGTGGCCTGCTCCTCCCCGGAACTCGCGGCCACGCGGTACACGCCGTCGCTCGGCACGGGGAGGAAGGCGAGGAAGGCACCGTTCGGGGCCACCTCCACCGCGTCTCCGTTGATGGTCAGCCGCGCCTCCCCCGTCCCCACGCTGCCGAAGACGAAGTTGCTGTCGCTCGCCGTCAATCGGGCGTCCTCGGCGGGGTAGACGACGTCGATGCGCAGCGGCCCGCGCACGGCCGGGATCGGCGGCAGGGTGCCACTCAGCGGATCGGTGGAGGCCATGCGCGTCCCCTCCGGAGCGGGACCCGTGCCGGGATTGGACGCGGCGCACGCCGCGAGCAGCGCGCAGGCGGCGAGTGCCGGAGCGCGGCGGGAGAACGGGATGAGCATTCGGCGCATCATTCCAGGCTGGCTCGGCGAAGCTCGGCCGCGTCGGCCACCTCGCCATCGTGCGGTGCGGCGCCGCGCGGAACGTCTCGGTTCCAGGGCGCCACGTACGGGAGCATCAACAGCACGGGGATCCCCGCCACGATGCTCAGGATGAAGAACTGCGGCCACCCCGTGCGCTCCGCGATTCCGCCCGAAGGCGCCACCAGCACGTCCCGCGCGAACGACATGAAGCTGGAGAGGAGCGCGTACTGCGTGGCGGAGAACTGGCGGCTGCACATGATCATCAGGAACGCCACGAACCCGGCCGTCACCAGGCCGCCGCAGAAGTTCTCCACGATGATGGCGCCGGTCAGCAGCCCCACGTCCTTGTCGGTGATCGACAGCCCGTAGTACACCAGGTTGCTGAGGAGCTGCAGGACGGCCATCAGCCAGAGCGAACGGTTGATGCCGATCTTGGCGACGATGGCGCCGCCCGCCAGCACGCCCACGATGGTGGCCGCGAGCCCCAGCACCCCCTGGACCGCCCCGATCTCCGTTTGCGTGTAGCCGGCGGAGAGGAGGAAGGGGGTGTACATGTTCTGCACCAGCCGGTCCGCCAGGCTGTACAGCACGATGAAGAGGAGGAGCACCAGACCGGTGGCCGGCCCCGCGCGGTTGAAGAACTCCAGGAACGGCTTCCCCACCGCGTCGATCAGGGTGACCGGCCGCCCCTCGCGCAGCACCGGCTCCGGCGCCACGAAGGCGGTGGCGATCCCCACGAACATCAGCAGACCCATCGCCACGTAGACGTACGGCCACGGCATCTGGTCGGCCAGCACCAGCGCCAGCCCGCCGGTCAGGATCAGCGCCGCGCGGTAGCCCACCACCTTGAGCGAGGCGCCCGCGCCGGTCTCGCGGTCGTCCACCACGTCGATGCTGTAGGCGTCGACCACGATGTCCTGGCTGGCGCTGAAGAAGGCGATCAGCACCGCGTTGATGAAGAGGAGCCGCAGCCCCTGCTTCGGATCGTGGAGCGACATCGCCATGATCGAGATGGCGAGCAGCACCTGCGTGATGACGAGCCACCCCCGCCGCCGCCCCAGAAAGGGCGGGACGTAGCGGTCCATCAGCGGCGACCAGAGGAACTTGAGCGAGTACGGGAGGGCCAGGAGGCTGACCTTGCCCACGGTCGCCAGGTCCACCCCTTCCACCGTCATCCACGCCTGCAGCGTGCGGCTGGTGAGGAAGAGGGGAAGGCCCGAGGAGAAGCCGAGGAAGAGCAGCGCCGCCATCTTGGGCTGTCCGAAGACGCCCAGCAGCGACCGGGAGCGGGTGTCGG
Organism: Longimicrobium sp.; assembly: GCA_030446945.1. Classification (GTDB taxonomy): domain Bacteria; phylum Gemmatimonadota; class Gemmatimonadetes; order Longimicrobiales; family Longimicrobiaceae; genus Longimicrobium. The sequence goes on from JAUJMI010000034.1 coordinate 14,555, forward strand.
CGATCAACGAGGGGCCCTCGTGCGAAGCGTGGGACTGCGTTGCGGCGCGTGGCTGTGGGTGGGCGCGAGCAAGAAGGGGACCGGACGGCGGGGAATGGGGAATGGGGAATGGGGACTGGGGAATGGGGAATGGGGAATGGGGAATGGGGAATGGGGAATGGGGATGGGGAATGGGGACAGCGGCCAAAAGCTTGTGATGGAAGCGTACTCCGCGGACCGCATCGATACAGTAGGGGCAGACCTGCGTGTACCTGCGTGTCTGCCCGCCCTCTCCCCCGCCTCGACCCCGGTCCCCAACGCGCTGCCGCAGACGCGTCCCCGCCCCGGCCGCGGCTAAATCCTTTCCGGTCTGCGGACCTACGTGCGCCTGAGGCACCACACAGGCCCTCGCGAT
>JAUJMI010000347.1 GCA_030446945.1 Longimicrobium sp.
CCACGATCACCACGTCCATCTCCAGCGCCTCGGCGTCGGGCGCCTCGGCCAGGATCATCCGTTCGCGCGGGAGGTCGGGCTGGTGCCGCACCGGGAGCACGGTGCCGCGTGCGCTGTCTGCCATGGGTTCTCCGATGATCGTGCGCTTGTTTTCGCGCAGATGCTGGGGCTTCGGGAAAGCTTCGCGCGCCAAGATACGCGGGCCGCGCACCTTGCGCAAACCGGGCGCGGGCACGCGGTTGCGGCGTGATTCGCGGGCGCGGGAAAGCCTCACACAGAGAGCACGGACGGAACCGCGGAGGCACGGAGAACCACCACTACCTGAACGGAGCGCCTCCCCTGAGCTCGGCCTTTCCCGGATCTAAGGCGCGGAGTGAAGGAGACGGCTCTCCTGTGCGGTGCGATCCATCCCATGTTGGCCGACGGTGCGTGGGAACGATCGGAGCGGGCTGCTCCGCACCGCGGTGGCCCCGAACCTCGCTTCCGGCGGCTCGGCACCCTTTGGTCGCACGGACCATCAGGAACATTGATGGGGCAGCGCCGGCGGCAGAGCCCGTTTCCTTCACTCCGCGCCACATGACGGCGATGGGGCTGGTACGCCGTGGCGCTACGTTCAGGAAGTGGTGTTCTTTTCCCGCTGTTCTCCTGTGGCTCTGTGTCTCTGTGAGCCCCTGCCGGTAGGGGCATACCCCTTGCTCCGGCCCCCGCCTCCACGCGGCGCAACCAGCGGCAGAAGGGGGATCGATGGGATCGAGAGACGGGGATGGGCTGGAGATCTTCGTGGGGTGGCTCAGCATCGGGGCGGGGATGGGCCTCGTGCTGGCGCCGGAGCGGGTGGGGCGGGCGCTGGGGATGGAGGACTGGTCGGAATTGATCCGCGCGTACGGCTTCCGCCAGGTTGCCGCCGGGATGGGCATCCTGGCGCTGCACCCCGCGCCCTGGGCCTGGTCGCGCCTGACCGGCGACCTGCTCGACCTCGTCACCCTCGCGACCCGCACGGGCCTGGACAACCCGAAGCGCGGCAGGGTCACGACCGCCATGGCCGCGGTCTCCGGAATCACGATGCTGGACCTCGCCTGCTGCATCGAGCTAGCCCGCCGCGGACGAGACTGACCGGGCCCGCCACGACATCTGCCGTGGCGGGCCCGCTGTTCCTATTCCCTGTTCCCTACTCCCTAATCCTTGCGGTCTCACACCAGCGTCGGCTCCATGAAGTAGTCAAACCCGTGCTCCGAGCTGCGCCAGGCACGCACCCGGAAGATTCGCGCCGGGGCGCCGGGATCCAGCCGGATCCAGTGCGAGCCGCCGTGCCAGAAGTGGCGCTCGCCGGTCAGCAGCTCCTCCACCTCCCACGGGTCGTGCCAGCCGATCCCCATCTCCGGCAGGGGGAAGTGCAGCATCCCCTCGTGGGCGCTGAACGGGTCCAGGTTCACGGCCACGAAGATCAGGCTCGCGCGGTCCGGCGTCATCTTCCCGTAGAAGAGGATGTTGTCATCGTCCGCGGGGTAGAAGCGCAGGTTCTCGTACTCGTGCAGCGCGCGGTTCTCCTTGCGGATCTCGTTGAGGCGCCGGATGAGGCCGCGAATGTTGCCGGGGCGGTCCCAGTCCCACGCCTTCAGCTCGTACTTCTCGCTGTCCAGGTACTCCTCCTTCCCTGGCGCCAGCGGCGTCCCCTCGCAAAGCTCGAAGCCGCTGTAGATGCCGTAGACCGACGACAGGGTGGTCGCCAGCACCGCGCGGATCATGAACGCGGGCCGGCCTCCGCGCTGCAGGAACTCCGGGTTGATGTCCGGCGTGTTGGGGAACAGGTTCCCGCGGAAGTAGTCCTTCATCGGCCCCTGCGTCAGCTCCTCCAGGTAGTCGATGATCTCGCCCTTGAAGTTGCGCCAGGTGAAGTACGTGTAGCTCTGGCTGAAGCCCGCCTTGGCCAGCGCCCGCATCATCTTGGGGCGCGTGAACGCCTCGGAGAGGAAGATCACTTCCGGGTGCTGCCGCTGCACCTCGCGGATCATCCATTCCCAGAACTGCACGGGCTTGGTGTGCGGGTTGTCCACGCGGAAGATCTTCACCCCCTGCTCCACCCAGTGCAGGATGACGTCGCGCCATTCCTTCCACTGCGCTTCCCAGTCCTCGCCGTAGAAGTTGAGCGGGTAGATGTCCTGGTACTTCTTGGGCGGGTTCTCGGCGTACTTGATCGTCCCGTCCGGCCGCACAAAGAACCAGCTCGGGTGCGCCTCGGCGTACGGGTGGTCCGGGGACACCTGGATGGCGAAGTCGAGCGCGATCTCCAGCCCGTGCTCCGCCGCCGCGGCCACCATGCGGCGGAACTCCTTCATCGACCCCAGCTCCGGGTGCACGTCGCGGTGCCCGCCGTCCTTGCTGCCGATGGCGTACGGAGAGCCCGGCTGGTCAGGCCCAGCGCCCAGCGTGTTGTTCTTCCCCTTCCTGAACGCCAGCCCGATCGGGTGGATCGGCGGGAAGTAGAGGACGTCGAACCCCATGTCGCGCACGTACGGCAGCTTGGCGATGACGTCGGTCCACGTGCCGTGGCGGCTGGGATCGTCGGCCATGGAGCGCGGGAAGAGCTCGTACCACGCCGCGAAGCGCGCCGGCACCCGGTCCACCTGCACGGGCAGGACGGGCTCGAACTCGGTGAGGTCCTCGCGCAGGGGAACTCGCTCCATCACCTCCAGGAGCCCCGGGTCCAGCGCGGCGGCCACGCGCTCGGCGATGGTGCGGTCCTCGGCGGCGGCGGCGCCCTTTTCGAACTGCGCCCACTTCCACTTCACCGGCGCGGCCTCGTGGTCCAGCACGTCGCCGATCATCTCGGCGAGGTGCTCCAGGATCGCCTCGCGCTCGCCCTTCGGCGCCGCGGCGGCGGTGCGCGCGACGATCTCGGCGCCCTCGAACAGCTCCAGCACCACCTCCTGGCCGGCGTCGTACTTCTTGCGCAAGTCGCTCTGCCAGGTGCCAAAGAAGTCGGTCCAGGCGACGACCGTGTAGTGCCAGCGGCAGTTGCGGTCGGGGGTGAACGAGCCGGTCCAGCGGTCGTTGTCCCAGAACTTCATGGGCGCCTCGCGCCACTCCTCCTCGTCCTCCGCCCGGTAGCGGATGGCGGCCGAGATGGCGTCGTGCCCTTCTTTGAAGATGTCCGCGCGCACCTCGATGGTGTCGCCCACCTCGCGCTTGATGGCGTAGCGCCCGCAATCGAGCTGCGGCGTCACCTCTTCGATGACGACCTTCCTGCTCGCGTCGATCTGTCCCGGCATCGGCTCTGGAGTTTGCATGAATTGGGTAGCTCGGTCGGGTCGGCGGGCAGCAAGGGGTGGGCCAGGGGGAGTGCGTTGGTGCGTCAGTGCGGGAGTTTGTACGTTGGAGTTGGTGCTGGCGCGGGCGGGGGGATGCCGACGGGCGTGAGACCCCATGCGGCCCATCAGGTGAGCAGCGTCGTCTAGCAGCACCACGGCGGCAACTTCGTATCTCCGTAGAGTTCGTCCCCGATCGAGGATATTACCCACCTTCCCTCCTCGCGCCGCCAGGTTACGAAGATACCGGAAGCGGGCCCTCCACCCGGAGGGACGAATCGCGATCCGGGAAGTTGGTGCCATCGACCCCTGCGGACCGCCAGTTGTTGGCTGAGTGTCCCGACAGGTTGCGCCTCGACATTTATCGTGAACGACGATTCCAGGGGCCCGGATCGGATCGCCCGCGGCGTATCTTCGGCTCCAAATCTCCACCGCCAGACCTGCCGCCCGTCGCGAGCATGTCTTGTGCGCTGGTACGTCCAAACCCCACGACGAGGGAAGAATGCTGAGATTGAATCTACGTTGCGCCTCTGAACCGCCCCAACGAACTGGTCCATGCGGGCACGCAGTCCATTCTGTTCGGCGCGGTGACTATCGCGAAACTCGGCCGCGATAACGAAAGTCAGCGAGACTTCACCACGACCTCCCCGGCCCTGGGCTACGCTCTCACGTGCGGCGAACAGGCCCAGGGATCCCAGAACCCATACGGCACTACGGATTTTACGATTCAGCACGATTCACCGGGTCCGCTGTGAAGTGTGTCTGGCCTCGGGCTTCCGGCCGCCCGTTTGGAAAGATCACGAGTTGCCGCGCATTTCGCCCGCGGTTCCGCGTCCGAAGTCCGCCGTCAGCTCCATCGCGCGCGAGCTCGGCTCCCTCACCGATCAAGAACATCGCCAGCTACACGATCAATGCGTCGAGGTAAACCGCCTCCTCGCCGCCCCTCCGCGCCTCCACGACAGCCCCCGTAAGCCGAAGCCACAGAACGCACCCGCGCATCGCGCACTGACGCACTTCCTCTCTTCGGTTTTTATTCGCACAAAGTTCACGGTGTGGTGTATATCGGATGCGGCTCACGCGGCGTGGGCCGGAGTCCTCCGGCAAGACGACGCTCTGCCTCCACCTGATCGCCAACGTGC
>JAUJMI010000348.1 GCA_030446945.1 Longimicrobium sp.
ACCTGATCGACCAGGACGCGCTGCGCATGCAGAAGATGAACGACGTGCTGGCGCGAGTTCCCAGGACGCGGCGCGACGGGCTGCGGGTGGTGGACCTGCTGGTGGTGCGCCCCTCGCGCGACCTGGCCCGCCTGGCCGCCGAGTACGAGCCGCGCCTGCCGCGCCCCATCCGCCTCCTCACCCGCGGCCTCGGCACCCGCGAGACCGCCGCCCCGGACGTCCTGTCCATGCTGATGTTCCAGGACGACTACGTGAAGCGCCTCATCGCCCTCGGGGAGGAGGATGCAGAGCGCCGCTCCAGGGAGATCGACAGCTTCATGCGCGGCGACGGCGACTGAAACGCTCGCCCGGCCCTCTCTGGCCCGGCGTCAAACGGCCCTTCTACCCGGCTTCCCACGATGCAAGACTCCGCCGCCCCGCGCGGGATGCAGCTCCACACCAAGATCCTCCTCGGCCTGGCGATCGGCGCCATTGCCGGAATTGCCGCGAACGTGCTCTGGCGCGAGAGCGAGACGCTCGCGTGGATGATCGCCAACGTGGCCGACCCCGTGGGGCAGGTCTTCCTGCGGCTGCTCTTCATGGTGGTCGTCCCGCTCGTCTTCACCTCCCTCGTGCTGGGCGTGGCGCAGCTCGGCGACCTCTCCAAGGTCGGGCGCATCGGCGCGAAGACCCTCGGGTTCTTCCTGCTGACCACCGCCTTCGCGGCCGTCATCGGTCTTTTCCTGGTGAACACCTTTCGCCCGGGCGAGGGGCTGGACCCGGGGGTGCGCGCCGCGCTGATGCAGCAGTTCGGCGGCCAGGCGGCGGAGAAGGCGGCCACCGCGGAGACCAACGGCTTCGGCATCCAGACCTTTGTCAACATCATCCCCCGCAACCCGGTGGACGCCGCGGCCAAGGGGGAGATGCTCCCGCTGATCTTCTTTGCGCTGATCTTCGGCGTGGCGCTCACCCGCATCCCGGGCGAGGCGGCGCGCCCGGTGCTCAAGGTGCTGGAGGGGGTCAGCTACGCGGTCACCGTGATCATCGGCTTCGCCATGCGGGTGGCGCCGTACGGCGTCGCGGCACTGATCTTCGGGGTGACCGCGCGCTTCGGCTTCGAGGTGCTCCAGTCGCTGGGGTGGTACGTGATCGTGGTGCTCGCCGGGCTCGCGTTCCACCTCTTCGTGGTGATCCCGCTCCTCTCCGGCACGCTGGCGCGGGTGGCGCCGCTGGATTTCCTGCGGCGCACGCGCACGCTGATGGTGACCGCGTTCTCCACGTCGAGCTCGAACGCCACCCTCCCCACCACCATCCGCACCGCGCAGCAGGATTTCGGCGTCCCGCGCGAGATCGCGGGCTTCGTGATGCCGCTGGGCGCCACCATGAACATGAACGGCACCGCCCTGTTCGAGGGGATCACGGTGCTCTTTCTGGCGCAAGTGTTCGGGATCGGGCTCGGCCTTCAGCAGCAGCTCGTCGTGGTAGCGATGAGCGTCATCACCGCCGTGGGCGCGGCGGGGGTGCCGGGTGGATCGATCCCGCTCCTGGTGCTGGTGCTTGAGATGGTGGGCGTCCCCGGCGGCGGGATCGCGCTGATCCTGGGTGTGGACCGTATCCTGGACATGTCGCGCACGGTCCCCAACGTCTGCGCCGACCTCCTGACCTCGCTGGTCGTCGCCCGCTCCGAGGGTGCGACCCTGGTCCCCCAACCCTTTGACGTGGATCCCACCGTGGTGGAGCCCGGCGAGCTCCCCATCGGAGCCGAGCCCGTGCCGCTCGGCGAGGTTCCCGCGCGGCGGGCGCCCTGAAAACGGGCCTCACGCGGAGGCGCGGAGACGCGGGAGAGTGCTCCTCCGCGTCTCCGCGTGAGCCCCTGCTGTTCGCGTCAGGCGATGACCGTCTGTCCCGCGAGATAGTTGCGGAGCATGACGTCGGTGCCGAGCGCCATGTACTGGAAGGGCACCGCAGTGGGCGCGAACGCGTGGATCTCGCTGATCTCTAGCGGGTCGCTGATGCTGGGTTTCCCGCGCACCTCCGCGGCCACGAGGATCGTCACCGAGTGCCCCCGCGGATCTCTTCCCGGCGCCGAGTAGACGCCGACGAGCCGTCCCATCCGCGCCACCTCCATCCCGGTCTCCTCCTCCAACTCGCGGCGCGCGGCCTCCTCTACCGTCTCGCCCCAGTCGACCAGCCCGCCTGGCAGCACCCAGCGGTCCGAGTCCACCCTGCGCGCCAGCACGATGCGCCCGTCCTCGCGCACCGGCACCACCGTCACGCTCACGAGCGGGTGCCGCAGCACGAGCCGCATCGCCGTACGCAGGTGCCTCCAGAGCTGCCCGCCCTTTCGCGAGCGCGCCCGCCTGTCCTTCAGTCGCACAGCCATGGAGTCTCGCTGGTAAAGGGCCGCGGCGCGCTTCGTGATGTGGCGGCGGTGCCTTGCGCCCCTCGTACATTGTGAGCCATGAACACCCGCCCACCGACCAAGGAACAGGTCGTCGAGCAACTCGACAAGGCCCGCGAGCAGATCCGCGCTCTCGGGGTGCGGCGCATCGCCCTCTTCGGCTCCGTCGTACGCGGTGAAGCCCGTCCCGAGAGTGACGTCGACCTGCTCGTGGAGTTCATCCCGGAGCAAAAAACGTTCAGGAGCTTCATGGAGCTCTCCGTCCACCTGGAGGAGCTCCTTGGATGCCGTGTCGAACTCGTGACCACGGAGTCGCTGAGCCCGTTCATCGGGCCCCACATCCTGCGCGAGGCCGAGGATGTCCTTCACGCCGCTTGAGTACCTTCGGCACATGCTCGTCGAAGCGAGCTTCCTGGCGGACCAGACGCGCGGATTGAGCAAAGCCGACTTTCTCGAAAACGAAGTACTCCGCCGCGCGTTCGTGCGAAGCGTCGAGATCATCCGAGAGGCCGCCAAGCAGGTCCCGCAGGAGTTCCGAGCGCGACACCCGGAGATCGAGTGGCGGCTGATGGGCGGAATGCGCGATCGGCTGATTCACGGTTACTCCGGCGTGGACTACGACATCGTCTGGAACGTCGCGGCGCAGGAGTCACTGGTGCTGAAGCTCAAAATCGAGCAGGTCCTCGCGGCGGAGAGCGCGACGTAGCGCACCCTGCCGCACGGATACAAAAACGACGAGCCCGACACCGCAGCAGGTGTCGGGCTCGTCATTTTCCTCGCGCACGGACTTTCAGGGAGGCGTCGGCGCGGGCGGCTTGCTGCCCGGTGCGGCGCCGCCGCCGGCGGGGCTGCCCGTCACCGTATCCGGGTTGTGGCTGAAGATCTCGGTGTCCGCCGTCCCCTCGGCGTTCACCGCGTCGCCCTCACCCATCCCCGGGGCCTGGCTCCCGGCCGCCGCGCCGCCGCCGGCGGGGCTGCCCGTCGCCGGATCGGGGTTGTGCTGGAGGGTCTCCGTGTCCGCCGTCCCCTTCTCGTCCACCCCGCCTCCACCGCCGCACGCCAGCGCACCCGTCACCGCGGCCAGCGCCGCGACGTGGACCATCGATCTCCTCCACATAGCCAGCCCCCTTTCTCGAGGAATCACACCGCCCTTCCACGGGCGCGGAACCCAATCGTTCCGCCGCTCGCGAGCAGCTCGACGCAACCACCCTGCCATCGCGGGAGCAGCGACGGCCACGCGCGTACCAGGCGCGAACGTCCGGCCCACAAGGACGATCAGCACCATTCCATGGAGACTTAGGGGCGCGCAGAAGAACGCTCTCGCTCGCATCGCGCCTGGGGCTAACCAGTTAATTTCCAAGCACTTCAGCCGGGTTGACGAACGCTGTACCCTGCGGGCGCAGGCTACGCCGCGATGACCTGAGCTGAGGAGGCGCGCATGGAGCAGGAGAAGCGGGAACGGCTGGAATGAGCGGGATGGCGTGTGGGGTCAGTGCAGGAGTCCTCAACCTGTCCGACGATGAGGCGGTGTTCGTGGAGCTGAAGCTCGCCCTCCGCGCCGCGCTCAAAGGGACGGCCGCAACTCGCAAGCCCTCACGCAGACCGAGCTGGCCAAGCGGCTGGGATCGAGCCAGTCGCGTGTCGCCAAGATGAAAGCGGGCGACCCGTGGGTCTCGCTGGATCTCTTTGTGCGCGCCCTGCTCGCAACCCGTGCCACGGCACAATACCTCGCCGACGTCATTGCGGCGCAGGAACAGACACACGCAGTCTGAAGGAGCACGACCGCCGGTGGGAAACTCAGCGGCCGCGGCGGGCAGGCACGCGGGTAACAGCCAGGTCTCCCCCTACGGGTAGCTGTGCGGAGGGGGTGGGTCGAGGCAGGGCAAGGGCGGGCGCGATAAATCGCGCCCCTACGGGTTCGGTGCGGATCGGCAGTCGTCGGCCACGGGCGCGATGAATCGCGCCCCCACGAGATCTGTGCGACCCGCAGGGCAGTTCAGCCCCCTCTCCCGATAACGTGAGGGCGCAGCCCTCTCCTGTTATCGGGAGAGGGG
>JAUJMI010000035.1 GCA_030446945.1 Longimicrobium sp.
GGCTCGGTGAACCACTCCGCGCCGGGTGCGGGGGTGCCGGCGGGAGCGTACCACCCCACCACCTCGTCGCCCACCAGCAGCGGTCCCGCGCCGCCGCGCCGCTCGCGCCAGGTGTCGCCGCTGCCCCAGGCCGGGACGGCGCGCGCCGCGATGAAGAGCCGGTCGCCCTCCGTGGGGATCGCGCCGAAGGAGAGGACGGGCGCGGCGCCGGGCTCCGCGAAGCCGGCCAGGTGCTCGGCCGCGAGGTGCCCCGCCACGCGCCCCCCGAAGAGCCGCTCCGCCCGCTCGCGAAAGGTCAGCGCCCCGAAGCGGAGCTCCCCCGCCGGCCGCGTGAGGGCGAACGGCTCCCACGCACGGGTGACGGCGTCGTCGAAGAGGATCAGCGAGAGCTCGGGCATGAAGAAAAGTGCGTGAGTGAAGAACGAAAGTGCCCAGTGCCTAGTGCCCAGTCGCTAAAACCCCGGCGTGCGGCGGTTGAGACTGCTGCCACAACCGCGGGAGTCCGCCTTCGCGGACTGGCTTCGGTGCCGGCCTCTCGATCACGGAGGGCGGAGCCCTCTCCTGTTATCGGGAGAGGGGGCAGCGAGGCGACGAGCGGGGGTGAGGGCCCCTCACAGATTCCGCAGCTCCTCAGGCAGCTGCGCCAGGAGCTGCTTCAGCTCCGGCGTGCGGTCGCGGTGGGCGACAAAGGTGACGCCGCCCGTGCGCACGATCAGCAGGTCCTCCACGCCGAACGCAACCACCGGACCGTCGTCGGCATAGAGGGTGAGGCCGCGCGATTCGACGGCGTAGGCGGGGCCCAGCACCACGTTCCCGGCCTCGTCCGCCGGGCGGGTGCGGCGGACGGCGTCCCAGGCGCCCACGTCGTCCCAGTCGAAGGTGGCGCGCACCACGCCCACACGCTCGGAGCGCTCCAGCACGGCGTGGTCGATGGAGAGGGTGGGGGCGCGGGCGAAGAAGGCGTCCGTGCCGCCGTCGCGCACCAACTGCACCAGCTCCGAGAGCTCGGGGGAGACGCGCTGCATCTCGTCCAGCAGGTCGGCGGCGCGCCAGACGAAGAGGCCGGTGTTCCACAGGTACTCGCCCGAGGCCAGGTAGCCGGCGGCGGTGGCGGCGTCCGGCTTCTCCACGAAGCGCGCCACCTGGTAGCCCGGGTCGCCCAGCGGGTCCACCTCCGTCCCGGCGAGGGGGGCGCCCAGGCGCACGTAGCCGTAGCCCGTCTCCGGGCGCGTGGGGACGGCGCCGATGGTGAAGAGGCGCCGGTGCGCCACCGCCAGTTCCGCCGCGCGCGCGATCAGCTCGCGGAACTTCTCCGGCGGCGCGATCACGTGGTCGGCGTGCAGCGACACCATGACGGCGTCGGGGTCGCGGCGCTCCAGTTCGGCGGCCGCCCAGGCGAGGACCGGGGCCGTGCCGGCGGCGCGCGGCTCCAGGAGGAGGTTCTGCTCGCCGAGCTCGGGGAGGGCGCCCAGGAGGGGGGCGGCCAGGTGCGACCCGGTCAGGATGCGCAGCCGCTCCGCGGGCACCAGCGGGAGGATGCGGTCCACCGTGTCGCGGATCAGCGGCTGCGCCGATGCCAGCGGCAGGAGCTGCTTGGGGCGTGCGGGAGTGCTCACCGGCCAGAAACGCGAACCCACACCGCCGGCAAGGATCACCGTCCAGAGGTGTGGGCTCGGGGCCGGGGCGCCGTCGGTGTCGCTCACGGGTGCGCCTCGGGGTCCGTATGGAAGGTCAGTCTTCGATGGGCGCCTCGGCGCCGCCGAACAGCTCGTCTACCCGCGCCAGCAGCTTCTTGGGCGAAAAGGGCTTGGTGAAGAAGTCCGTCGCCCCCAGCTCCAGCGCCTGGTGCCGGTCCGCGTCCTGCCCCTTGGCCGTCAGGATGATGACCGGCGTCTCGCGGCGGTGCTCCATCGCCCGCGCCTCCGCCAGCACCTCCAGCCCGGTGACGTAGGGCATCATGATGTCCAGCAGCACCACGTCGATCGGCTCGTCCGAGGTCAGCACGTCCAGCGCCTCGCGGCCGTCGGAGACGAGCGTCACCTGGTAGGGGCCCTGCTCCAGCTTCATCTGGATGATGCGGCCGATGTGGGGCTCGTCGTCGGCCACCAGCACGCGGCGCAGCGCCGGCTCGGCGGATGGGGTGCTCATCCCCGTCACACCAGCCGGGCGAGGGCGTCGCGACGCGCGCCCACCTCGTGGAGGAGCGGGGCGAACCCGACCCCGTCGCGCAGGAGGACCGCCAGGAGGATCTCGTCCGAGAGCACCGACACCACCGCCACGCCGCGCGCCATGCGCGCCACCACCGTCGACGCGGCCCCGGCCCCGGCGGCCTCCCCAAGCGCCCGCGCCGACTGCGCCACCCCGGGGACCATCGCGGAGAGCGTCTCGGCGTCCAGCGAGGGGTCGCCGGCGTGCTGGATCAGGAGGCCGTCGCGCCCCAGCACCAGCACGTGCTCCACCCCGGGGTGGGCGCGGAGTGCATGAAGGGCGTGGTCGAGCTCGGACATGGCGCGGATCTCCGGCGGGGTTGTGTCATGGCGGTGGGGGGTCAACGTACCCGCGCACGGGGGGGCGCGTCAACCCTGGCGCCACCCCGCAACCCTTGTGGTGTACTTGACGTGACCCTCGCGCGCGGGCTAGGATTCCCGCGGCGCCCGGAGCTCTCCGGGCGCGTTCCTGTTCCGCGCGCAAACCGCAGTCGATTCTCACGATAGGAAGAACCGTGCGCAGGTTTCTGCTGATCCTGGCCGCCGCGCTTTCCGCGCCGGCCGTCGCCGCTTGCGACGACCCGACGTCGTTCCTCCGCGAGCCCACGCTGCGCTCCGATTCCGCGCTGGTGCTGCGCGCGCCCACCGCGCCGGGCGCCGACGCGCCGTCGGCCTTCGACGGCGCCGGGCCGTCGGTCGTCTCGCCGGAGCGCCCGCAGTTCGCGGGGCAGTACGACTTCGCGCTGCGGCAGAGCGGCTCCACCTTCCACTTCGTCCCGCTGGAGACGCCCACGCGCACCGGCCGGCCGGGGATCTTGCTGAGCGCCACGCCGTACGAGAAGATCGAGGAGGCATCGCGCCGCCGGTCGGACTACTCGGACAGCACGGTGGTGCTGGTGCCGGGCGCGTCGTACACCTACCGCACGCGCCAGTACCAGAGCGCCGTCGGCCCCTGCTTCAACTACGGGAAGCTGAAGGTGCTGGCGCTCGATCCCGCGCAGGGTACGGCCAGCGTGCAGGCGCTGGTGAACCTCAACTGCGACGACGAGCGCCTGACCGCGGACTGATGCTCGACATCCAGCAGATCCGCCACGACCCGGAGGGGGTGCGCGCGCGCCTGGCCGCGCGCGGCAGCCCCGCGGAGACCGGCGCAGCCGTGGAGCGCCTGGGCGCGCTGGACGCCGAGCGCCGCGGGCTGGTGGCGGAGGCGGACGCGCTCAAGGCGCGCCGCAACCAGGTCTCGCGCGAGGTGGGCGAGCTGAAGCGGAGCGGCGGGAACGCCGACGCGCTCGTCGCCGAGATGCGCACCGTGGGCGACCGCATCGGCGAGATCGACGTGCGCGTGCGCGCCGTGGAGGAGGAGCGCGACTCGCTCCTCCTGAACATTCCCAACGTCACCGACCCCTCCGTGCGCGCCGGCGGCGAGGAGGCGAACCAGGTGGTGAGGACGTGGGGAGAGCCGCGCCGCCTCGCCTTCGCGGCGCGTCCGCACTGGGAGCTGGCGGCGGAGCTGGGCATGCTCGATCTTCCCGGCGGCGCCAAGGTGGCGGGGAGCGGCTTCCCGGCGTACCGGGGGACCGGGGCGCGGCTGCAGCGCGCCCTCATCAACTTCATGCTGGACCTGCACACCACCGAGCACGGCTACACGGAGGTCGAGCCGCCTTTCCTCGTCGGCCGCGACGCGATGACGGGGACGGGGCAGCTCCCCAAGTTCGAGGACGACGCCTACCGCATCGAGAGCGACGATCTCTTTTTGATCCCCACCGCCGAGGTGCCGGTCACCAACCTGCACCGCGACGAGCTGCTGGCCGGCGACCGCCTCCCCATCGCCTACACCGCCTACTCCCCCTGCTTCCGCCGCGAAGCCGGCTCGGCGGGGAAGGACACGCGCGGCCTCCTGCGCCTTCACCAGTTCGACAAGGTGGAGATGGTGAGGTTCGAGCGGCCGGAGGCGTCGGACGAGGCGCTGGAGCGGCTGGTGGCGCAGGCCCAGCGCGTACTCCAGCTTCTCGAGCTCCCCCATCGCGTCCTGCTGCTGGCCGCGGGGGACACGAGCTTCTCCAGCGCGAAGACGTATGACCTGGAGGTGTGGGCGCCGGGGGTGGAGCGATGGCTGGAGGTGAGCAGCTGCTCGAACTTCCGCGACTTCCAGGCGCGCCGCGCGGGCATCCGCTTCCGGCCGGAGGCGGGGGCCAAGCCGGAGTTCGTGCACACGCTGAACGGCTCGGGCGTCGCCCTGCCGCGCACGGTGGTGGCGCTGATCGAGAACGGGCAGCAGGAGGACGGCTCCGTGGTCGTTCCCGAGGCGCTGCGGCGCTACGTCGGCACGGACCGGATCGCGGCGCCCGCCGGGGCCGCGTAGCGAATCCCAGGGGCGCGGCCGCCGCGCCCCGTACTCCCCAATCCGCGTATGAGCCGCCGCCTCTGGCCGACGCTGCTGGGCCTGATGGCCGCGGCGATCCTGGCGTCGTACGTCCTCTACAACCAGCTGCTGGTGCGCGAGATGCGCCGCGAGGCCGCGGTGCACACGCGCATGGTCACCGCCATCCTGAGCGGCCTCAACGATCCCAGCGAAGACGCACCGCTGCAGACGCTCTGGAAGCTGTCGGCCACCATGCCGCAGCTGGACGTCCCCTTCGTGTACCTGGACAGCGAGGGGGTGCCGGCGTACGCCATCAACCTCCCGTTCGAGGCGGACCTGGCGAACCCGGCGGACGCGGCGCGGGTGAAGGAGTACGCGCGGAAGCTGGGGCGCCGCAACCCGCCGGTGGTGGAGCCGCTGCTGGGCACCACCTACTACGGCGACTCCCCCACCGTGCGCCGCCTGCGCTGGATCCCCTGGCTGCAGGTGACTGCGCTGGCGGGGATCCTGGTGGCGGCGTGGTGGATGGTGAGGCACAACACGCGCACGGAGCGGGAGCGGATCTGGGCCGCCATGGCGCGCGAATCCGCCCACCAGATGGCGACGCCGCTCTCCTCGCTCGCCGGCTGGGTGGAGATCCTGCGCCTTCCGCAGGAGGAGCGCGAGGACATGGCCTCCCTCCCCGCCGTGGCGGCCGAGATGGAGGCCGACCTGGACCGCCTGGAAAAGGTGGCGCACCGCTTCGAGTGGATCGGCCGCCCCGTGCAGACGCAGGCCGTTGAGGTGCGCACCCTTTTGCGCGTGCTGGAGCGCTACATGCGCGTGCGCCTGCCGCGCCTGGGCCGCAGCGTGCAGATCGAGGTGGACGTCCCCCAGGGCACGCCCCCGGTGCTGGCCAACGCGGTGCTCCTGGAGTGGGCGTTGGAGAACCTGGTCAAGAACGCCCTCGACGCCCTGGCCGGCACCGGCGGCCGCATCTGCGTGGAGGCCGAGTCGCGGGGCGAGCGCCGCGTCTCCATCCGTGTGACCGACGACGGGCCCGGCGTGGCGCCCGCGGTGCGCAACACGCTCTTCGATCCGGGCGTCTCCACCAAGAAGGGTGGCTGGGGCGTGGGCCTCTCCCTGGCGCGCCGCATCGTGGAGGACGTCCACGGCGGCCGTCTCGCGCTCCTCCCCACCGAGCCGGGCGAACGTGGTGCTTCGTTCGAGATCACCCTCCCCGCCGCCCCCGACCCGCCGGGGAGCGAAGGCGTCCGCGCCCTGCGCTTCAGCGGCGCGGCACGTGGATGAAAACCGCAGCCCATTCTGTAGAAGCCCGGACTTGAACTGGATATAAAGGTGATGGCAGTAGACCTTTCCCACCTGAACCCCGAGCAGCGCGAGGCGGCGGGCCACTTCGAGGGGCCGCTCCTGGTGCTGGCGGGGGCGGGCTCCGGCAAGACGCGCGTGCTCACCACCCGCATCGCGTGGCTGGTGGACGAGATGGGGGTGGACCCGGGAAGCATCCTCTCGCTCACCTTCACCAACAAGGCGGCGGGCGAGATGCGCGAGCGCGTCCGCGCGCGGCTGGGCCGCGAGCCGACCGGAATGTGGATCGGGACCTTCCACGCCATCGGCGCGCGCATGCTGCGGAGGGACGCCACGCGGCTCGGGTGGACCCCCAACTTCCTCGTCTACGACGCGGACGACGCGGAGGGGCTCACCAAGCGCATCATCCGCGACGACCTGCGGCTCGACCCCAAGCGCTGGCCGCCGCGCGCGGTGCACTCCGCCATCTCCTCCGCCAAGAACGAGCTGACCGGGCCGCAGGCGTACGCGGACAGCGCCGCGGATCCCTTCCAGCGCGTCGTCGCCGACGTGTACCCGCGTTACCAGGCGGCGCTCAAGAACGCCAACGCCTTCGACTTCGACGACCTCCTGGTGAAGCCGGTCGAGCTCCTGCGCACCATCCCCGCCGTGCGTGAGCGCTACCGGGAGCGCTTCCCCTTCGTGCTGGTGGACGAGTACCAGGACACCAACCATGCGCAGTACGTCCTCCTCCAGGAGCTGGTGAAGGGGAGCGGGAGCGAGAACCTGTTCGTGGTGGGCGACGACGACCAGTCCATCTACGGCTGGCGCGGCGCGGACGTGCGCAACATCCTGGACTTCGAGAATGACTTCCCCCAGGCGCGGGTCGTGAGGCTGGAGCAGAACTATCGCTCCACGCAGACCATTCTGGCCGCCGCCAACCGCGTCATCGCCGAGAACCTGCGGCGCAAGGGGAAGACGCTGCGCACCGAGAACCCGCGGGGCGAGCTGCTGACGCTGGTGGAGGCCGCGGACGAGAGCGACGAGAGCGAGTGGATCGCCGACGAGGTGCGCGCCCGCCAGGCGGACGATGCGTCGCTGGAGCTGCGCAACTTCGTGGTGCTCTACCGCACCAACGCCCAGTCGCGCGCCATGGAAGAGGCGCTGCGCCGGCGCGGCATCCCCTACCGCGTGATCGGCGGCACGCGCTTCTACGAGCGGCGCGAGGTGCGCGACGCCCTCGCCTATCTACGCCTGGTGGCCAACCCCGGCGCCGACGAGGCCTTTCTGCGCATCGTCAACGTCCCCCGGCGCGGCATCGGCGACGCGTCGGTGGCGCGGCTGGCGGAGCACGCCTCGCGCGCCGGCATCTCGCTTCTCGCCGCCGCCGAGCAGGCGGGCGAAGTCGACGGCGTTCGCGGGGCCGCGGCCCGTGCGCTCCCCGACCTGGCGGCGCTCATCCGCAAGCACGCCGCGATGGCGGAGCGGGGGATGCCGGTCCCCGAGCTGATGCGCGACCTGGTGACGGAGAGCGGGCTGGTGCAGTCGCTCAAGGACGAGGGGCCGGAGGGCGACGACCGCATCGCCAACCTGGAGGAGCTCATCGCCGGCGCCGCGGATCTCCAGCGGCGGCTGGACGAGGAGGACCCCGAGCTGATGATGGAGCTGGAGGAGCTGGGGGAGATGGCGCCGCGCGGCATCGACCTCTTTCTGGGCCACGTGGCGCTCGTGGCCGACATCGACCAGCACGACGCCACGGCCGACGCGGTGTCGATGATGACGCTGCACAACGCCAAGGGGCTGGAGTTCCCCTTCGTCTTCGTCGCGGGGATGGAGGAGGGGCTCTTTCCCATGAGCCGCGCGCACGACGAGCCGGCGCAGCTGGAGGAGGAGCGCCGCCTGTTCTACGTGGGGATCACGCGCGCAGAGCGGAAGCTGTACCTGGTGCACGCCCGCCGCCGCCGCCGGGGCGCGCAGTGGATGGACGCCGTCCCGTCCTCGTTCCTGGAGTCGGTTCCGGACGAGCTGACCGAGACGCGCCGCACCTCGCGTGTCCTGGAGCGCACCTCGTCGTACTCGCAGCCGTGGAAGTTCGTCTCGCCGGACTTCCGCACCCGCCGCGACCGCCTCTTCGGTGCCCCGGCCCCGCTCGCCTCGCCCGCCGGCGACGACGGGTACACCGTGGACTATTCGGACTCGCAGGACGCGCCGCAGATCATCAAGGGCGCCCGCGTCCGCCACCCGCAGTTCGGCGCGGGGACCGTGGCCGAGCTGGCGGGAGGGGGGCGGGACGTGCGCGCCACCATCGATTTCGACTCCGTGGGGCGCAAGTCGGTGGTGCTGCGCTACGCCAACCTGGAGCGCGAATGGGAGTGATGGCGCGAGCCGATGTCCCTGCTGCGCCGCTGGCCCGCCTTTTCCATGTGAGAAGCTGCTGGTGACGCAGCGCAGGCGCGCATCGTCATCCTTTCCGGAGCTTCCGGAATCTGTCCACCCGTGAAATGAAGCCGTGTCCGTCGCGTTACTCAGCAGGCTGAGCCGTATTCTCGCGATGTGCATGCTCCTCGCCGTGATCGCTTCCGCCGCCGCCGAAGCGCCCGAGCTGGCGCCCGATCCGGGCGATCGGCGCGAGCTGGTGGTGCTGGTGCACGGGATGGGGCGCAGCCGCCTCTCGATGTTCGTCATGGCCCGCTCCCTCGAGAGCTCGGGCTACCGCGTGCTGAACTGGGGGTATCCCAGCACCGCGAGGGGCGTTCCGGTGCTCGGCGAGAGCCTGGCCGCCGCGGTACGCAGCCAGCGGGGCGACGCTCCGCGCGTGCACTTCGTCACGCACTCGCTGGGGAGCATCATCGTCCGCTGGGCGCTGGCCAACGACCCGCCGGCGGCGCTGGGGCGCGTGGTGATGCTGGCGCCGCCCAACCAGGGCTCGCGCAGCGCCGACCGCTACACGCCGTGGGTCGGCTGGCTCCTTCCGCCCATCCGCGAGCTGCGCACGGACTCCACCGCCACCGCCCGCACGCTGGCCCTGCCTGCGGACGCGGAGGTGGGGGTGATCGCGGGCGAGCGCGACGGCAAGGTGTCCATCACCGAGTCGCACCTGGAGGGCGAGCGGGACCACGTGGTGGTGCGCGCGCACCACACCTTCATCATGAACCGCGGCGACGTGCGGCGTCTCGTGACGCGCTTTCTCGGCACCGGTTCGTTCGGCCACAGAGATGGCCGCCCCGCGCATCCGCACGCGGCGGCGCCGTAACGCGGCCCTCTCCCCCAGCGTCGCTCCGCGACGCATCCCCCTCCCCCAAAAAAGCCTGGGGGAGGGGGTTCGCTTGCATCCGTGCGTTACCTGCATGCCGGCGTTTTGCACAGATCCGTAGGGGCGCGATTCATAGCGCCGCCCTACTCCCTGCATCAACCCTGGCGTTCCGCACCGATGTCAAGAGGGCGGCCCCCGCGCAGCCGCCCGTGCCTTCCAGCGCTGCGATGTGCACGGCACCCACGAGATCCCGAACATGGGAGGGTCCGGTGCGGGCGGCAGAACCCGCTTCCTTCGCTCCGCGCCAGAGGTCGGAACGACGGCTGGTTGACGCAGCGGCGTTGCGCTCAGGATGATCCGCTTCGAACCCGAGGCACCCGAGACCGCTTCAGCGGCCTTCCCGTGGTTCCAGCCGGGGGCTTCAGCCTCCGGTGTCGCGGTTCGGGGTGTCGGGGTTCCCGATTCTCACCCCGCCCGCTGCGTCTCCACCTGCCCCAGGTACCCGAACGGCACCTCTGGCAGCGGAAAGAACTCGTCGGCCATCTCGCGCAGGAGCTCGGGGCGCTCCCAGGCGCCGTCGCGGAGGGCCATGCGGCGGACCTGTTTGGAGAGCGCCAGGTTGCGGTCGCCGATCGGGTCCAGGCCCGCCGCGATCGCCTCGCCGCGGTGGTTCAGGTAATCGACCACGTAGTCGAACGAGCGCTCCACGTACCCCTGCACCGTCTCCGGCGGCAGCTCCCAGCGCGAGTTGGTGATGAGGGTGCCGAAGACGTTCTGCCAGCGGTCGTTGTCCTGGAAGCGGATGAGGCCGCGGAAGATGCGGCGGTTGGTGCGGAAGGAGAAGAGGGTCGCCGAAAGCACCTGGTCGAAGAGGGTGTCCGCCGCCGTATGGTCGTGGTCCATCACCACGCTGCGCGCCAGGCGGATGTACCGCTCGCCCACGTGCTTGTCCATCCTCACCTCCCAGTACGAATGCCCCAGCCCCTTGGTGGTCGACGTCATCAGGAGCTGGCGCGGGACGTACCAGTTGTGCGCGATGGTGTCCGCGGCCAGGTGCGACAGGTACCCCAGCCCTACCGCCCGCAGCCGGTCTGATGGGGCGGAGGCGTGGATCTCCTCGCCGATGTGCCAGTGGTGGCAGTGGCGCCCCTCGGGGACGTACTTCTTGGCGAGCGAGATGTCGGCCGCCAGCGACCCGTAGAGAAAGTCCCACGGATGCGCCGCGAGCAGCACCCGCACCGCCTCGGGAACCAGGTGCAGGTTCTGGAGGAGCGTATGCCCCAGGTACACGTGCGTCGCCGGGCCCCACGCGTAGGCGGGGTCCGGCAGCAGGATCAGCAGCAGAGCGGCGATGCCGAAGGCGGCGAGCAGGGATCCACCTCCCCGGCTACTGGCGGTCCGCGAGGCCTTCGGCCTCGGCGTCCAGCTCGTCCGATCCCTCCGCGACGTGGCGGAGCTGCTCGCGGGCGTCCGCCAGTATGCGCTGCACCTCCTCGCGGAACTCCTCCAGCAGCTCGCGCCCCACGTCGATCACCTCCTCTTCCGTCAGCCCGTCCGCCTCCGCCGCCTCCGCCGGCTCCGCCCGCCGCACCCGCACCGCGTCGGCCGGCACGGTGCCGCGCAGCCGGCCGCGCCCCGGCCTCAGCTCGCGCATCAGCCGCTCGCGCGCGGACTTGGGCCGCGGCCTCAGCAGCAAGGTGGCGCCCACGCCCAGTGCCGTGCCGATGGCGAACGCGGTGAGGAAGTCGGTGGTGTCGTCCTGTTGCGGCATGGGTCCTCGGAAGTGTGTTAGTGCGTGAGTGCGTCAGTGCGTTGGGTTCGCTGACGCACTCAGGTCTCGGGACCTGGGATGCGGGACGGCTGCCCGGCGTCTCGCGCTTCGATCTGGATGCTCAGCTCGTCATCGGTGATCTCGTGGTCCATGGGGTCGGCTGCCGGGCGCACTCCGCGCGTGCGGCGGAACTCGGCGGCGCCGGCTTTGACGCCGCGCAGGGTGGAGGCGGTGCGGACGAAGAGCTCCTCAGCCTCCTGCTGCGCCACGTCCAGGAGCGCGTTCAGGTCGGCTGCGCGGGTTTCCGCGGACTCCACGACGCGCCCGATCCGCTCGTTGGCGCTGGAGACGGTGCGGCTTATCTCCGTGACGTTCCCCTGGACCGCTGCCATCATGGCGCGGGCGGACTCGCTCGCCGCGATGGCGTTGCGCACCGCCGGGTCCACGTCGATGCGCAGCTTCTCCGCCGCCGCCTTCACCTTCTTGTACACCTTCCAAGAGACGAGCAGGACCGCCAGCGAGACCATCCCGATCCCGATGAGGGCGAGCGCGATGACGATCTGCGCGATGCTGCTCAGCGTATCCACCCACCCCTGCCACCCGCCCTGCGCCGGTATCGCGACCACGGTATCGCGCGCCACCGCCTGCGCCAGCCCGGCTACGACCGCGGGGTTGAACGCCTCGAAAACGATCAAACGGATTGCTCCGGAACGGGAAGGTCTCGAGTGCTAAGTCCTAAGTCCTGGGTCGAGCACCGCATGCCGTTCAGCCCTTGCCACTTAGTACTAGTCACTGGGGACTTCTGTTATTCCAACAGATCCACCCCCAGCGTCCGCGTCCCCAGCTTCGGGACGATGCGCGGCGCGAGACGGGCGGCGCGGCCGGCGCGGAAGCGGCGCTTCACCTGCTCGGCAGCCTCGGCGGGGAGGGCATCCAGCCCCGCGGGGTCGCGGCCGTCCAGCCAGCGGCGCAGGGCGCAGTCCAGCGCTTCCACACCGCCCGCGGCCTCGGCCAAAGCGCGCACCTCCGCCGATGCGGACCAGCCGCCGCACAGGCCGGCCACCTCGCTGGCGTACAGGTCGCCCAGCGGAAGGAGCGGCTCGGGAGGGAGCGCGGTGCCCAGCAGCAGCTCCGTCTTGTTGGCCGGATGCGCCGTCAGCGCACCGTCCAGCCGCGCCTTCAGCCGCCGTGCCTCTTCGTGCAGGCGCTCGCGTGACACGCCGGGCGGCAGCAGGTGCAAGAGCGGTTCCACCTCCGCCCCTTGTACCGATACGCGCACCACGCCGTCATTCCCCAGCGCGGCGGCCAGGAACTGTGCGGCGAGGGAGGCTTCCGGCGAGCCGTCGTCCAGCAGCGCCACGCGCTCGGCGCCCCGGTCGATCAGCGTCTGCCGCGCTACCGCCCCCACGGCCTCGCCGGTGCGCGCGGCGCGGCGCTCCGCCTCCGTCACCGCGCCTCCACGATGCGCGCAAGCTCGCGCAGGATGATGTCCGGCCGGTCGTCGCGGACCTGCGAGAAGGGGCGGCGCGCGGCGGCGACCGCGTCCAACGACAGCTCCACGGTGAACCGGTCCTCGGCCATGTCGTCCGCGCGGGCGATGATTTCGCCGCCGGGGGCCACCACGAAGGAGCCGCCCGCGAAGACGGAGCTGCCCTCCACGCCCACCCTGTTCGCGAGCACCACGTAAAGGCCGTACGCGGCGGCGGCGGAGCAGCACAGGTGCTCCCAGGCGGCGCGCGACGCCCATCGCCCGCCCGCCGCGCCGCCGGCCCAAGCGCCACGGCCCGCCGCGGCGGACTGCACGAGGATCACGTGCGCGCCGTCGGCAGCCAGCAGGTAGGCGAGGGCGGGGTGCCAGAGGTCCTCGCACACCAGCATCCCCACGCGCCATCCGCCGCCCGCGTCGTAGGCGCGCACCCGCTCGCCGCGGCCGAAGAAGCGCCCCTCCTCGAACATCCCGTACGTGGGAAGGTGCACCTTGCGATGGCGGTGCAGCACGCGCCCGCCCCGCAGGTGGAGCGCCGCGTTGTAGGGGATGAAGCGCGCGTCGTGCTCGATCGTCCCCACCACGACCTCCGGCCCCTCCGCCAGGGCAGGGAAGGGATCCTCGAGCTCCGCAACGGCCAGAGTGTGGACGGAGTCGCGCACGTCGTAGCCGGTCATGGAGAGCTCGGGCGTCAGCACCACGTCCACCCCCTCGCGCCCACCGTCGGCCTGGGCGCGGGCGATGCGCGCGAGGTTGGCGGCGGGGTCCGCGAGCACCGAGGACATCTGCTCCACCCGCAGCCGGACCGCGCGGCTCCAGCTCATCCCTGGCCCAGCTCCCGCGACAGCCCCTCCACCTTCGACACCGGGACGGCGAAGACGATCCCGGTGGTGGGGCCGCTCAGGTCGCCGCACACCTCGCGGACCAGCGCCATCACGCGCTCCACCTTGTCGTCCTCCATCACGCTGAACAGGGTGTGGTTGCGGGGGCGGGCGCGGCGCAGCGCCTCCAGCCCGGCGAAGATGGGGGCCTCGTTCGCCAGCAGCCGCCCCATCCCCTCGCTCTGCAGGATGGTGGCGCCGGTCACGCCCAGCTCCAGGAAACCGGCGAGGAGCTCCTCCGTCCTTTCCTCGTCGACCACGGCGATCACGAGCTGCACGGCGCTCTCCGGTGGGGCGGCATGGCTTGCGTACAGGGTTCGCGCATCTTATCCCACGCGGCGAAGGGGTGTCAAGCAACGCGCCGGGCGCCGTGCACGATCTTTGCGCCCGCCGCCCGCGACCATCCCGCGCGGCGCGGCCATCCGGCCGGCAGCCGGGGCGGCGCACATCCAAAACGATCCGGAGCCCGAGAGTGCCCAAGTTCATCGTCCACGGCGGCCAACCCCTGAACGGCGTCATCCGTCCCACAGGCAACAAGAACGCGGCGCTTCCCATGATCGCCGCCACCCTTTTGACGGACGAGGACGTCTTCCTGGAGAACGTCCCGCGCATCAAGGACGTGCTCACGCTGCTGAGCCTGCTGGAGGTGCTGGGGGCGGAGACGGAGTGGACCGGGCCCAGCGAGGTGCGCGTGCGCGCGGCACGCATCGGCGAGACGCAGCTGGACGCGGGGCAGGCGGCCCGCATCCGCGCCTCCATCCTCCTGGCCGGCCCCATGGTGGCGCGCACGGGCGGGATGCAGCTCCCCCCGCCGGGCGGCGACGTGATCGGCCGGCGCCGCGTGGACACGCACTTCCTGGCGCTGCGCAAGCTGGGCGCGGAGGTGGTGGAGGACCCCGAGTTCTTTGGCCTGCGCGCCGAGGGGGGGTTGAAAGGCGCGGACATGTTCCTGGACGAGCCCAGCGTCACGGGCACCGAGAACGCCGCCATGGCCGCCTCGCTCGCGAAAGGCACCACGCGCATCCGCAACGCCGCCGCCGAGCCGCACGTCCAGGACCTGTGCAACATGCTGGTCCGGATGGGCGCCAAGATCCACGGCATCGGCACGGGGACGCTGGAGATCGAGGGGCAGGAGCGGCTGCGCGGCGGGCGCTTCCGCATCACCTCGGACCACATCGAGATCGGGTCATTCATCGGGCTGGCGGTGTGCACGCGCGGCGAGATCACCATCCAGGACGCCGCCGTCCACCACCTGGACTCCACGCTGATCGGCTTCCGGCGGCTGGGCGTCAAGGTGGAAGTGCGCGGCGAGGACCTGTTCATCCCGGGCGGGCAGGAGCCGGAGGTGCAGATGGACATGGGCGGCCACATCCCCACGCTGGGTGACGGCCCGTGGCCCCAGTTCCCGGCCGACCTCACCTCCATCGCTCTGGTGACGGCGACGCAGTGCCGCGGCACCATCCTGGTGCACGAGAAGATGTTCGAGAGCCGGATGTTCTTTGCGGACAAGCTGGTCTCGATGGGCGCGCGCCTCGTTCTCTGCGACCCGCACCGCGTCCTGGTGA
>JAUJMI010000349.1 GCA_030446945.1 Longimicrobium sp.
AGCGCCTGCTCCACGTCCGCGATCCCCGGCCCGCTGTCCTCGAACACCATGCGCAACCCGGTGCGCGGCGGCCGCTCGACCACTTCGATGCGCATCGACCCGCCCCCGCCGTACACGAGGGTGTTGCGCGCGAGCTCGCTGGCGGCCGTCACGATCTTGGTCTGGTCGACCAGCGAGAAGCGCAGCTCCACCGCCCGCGCGCGCACCGCCTGGCGGGCGGCCACCACGTCGGCGTCGCTGCGGATGGCGAACGCGTCACTCACCGGCGCCAGCATCCTCTTCGCCGGCGTCCTCGTACTCCTCCTCCTCCTCTTCCACCAGCGCGGCGCGCAGCAGCTCCATCCCGCGCTCCACGTTGAGCGCCGTGCGCACCCCTGGAAGCGAGAGGCCCAGCTCCACCAGGGTGATGGCCACCGCCGGCTGCATCCCCACCACCACCGTCTCCGCGACCAGCACGCGGCTCATGGCGGCGATGTCGGCCAGCACCCGCCCGATGAACGAATCCACCACGTCCAGCGACGAGATGTCGATCAGCACCCCGCGCGCGCCGCTCTGGGCGATGCGCGTGGTGAGGTCGTCCTGCAGCGCCAGGGCGAGCCGGTCGTGCATGTCCACCTGGATGGTCACCAGGAGGACGCGCCCCATCTTGAGGATCGGGATGCGCTCCATGCGGGTCAGCCTTTCGGGGTGCCGCGCGTGACCCGCCACCCGTTCTGGCGCAGCGCCATGGAGATGGCGTCGGCCAGCGTGGCCTTGGTGGCGGCGCCGTGCAGCTCCACCCCCAGGTGCACGATGGTCTGCGCGATCTGCGGGCGGATGCCGCTGATGATGCAGTCGGCCCCCATCAGCCGCGCCGCCGCCACCGTCTTCAGCAGGTGCTGCGCGACGAGCGTGTCCACCGTGGGGACGCCCGTGATGTCGATGATGGCGATGCTCGCCTCCGTGTCGACGATGCGCTGCAGCAGGCTCTCCATCACCACCTGCGTGCGCGCGCTGTCCAGCGTGCCGATCAGCGGCACGGCCAGGATCCCTTCCCACAGCTTCACCACGGGGGTGGAGAGCTCCATCAGCTCCTGCTGCTGCCGGTGGATCACCTCTTCGCGGTTGCGCTGGAAGACCTCGGTGGTGTGCAGCCCCAGCCGGTCCACCAGAGAGGTGACCCCCCGCAGCCCTTCGTGGTAGCGCCCCGGATCGTCGCCCGCGGCCTCGCGCAGCCGCTCGAAGAGGCGGCCGCGCAGCGAGAAGACGAAGGTTGCCGTCTCCGACGGGGTGAACCCCTTGAGCGCCCGCGCGCGCGACACGCGCCCCAGCATCTCGCGCAGCGGTGCCCAGGCGGGGCTGTCCAGGTCGGCGGGCCCGCCGCTCCGCAGCGCCTCGCGCAGCAGCTGGAGGAACTCGCCCGACTGCTGGCGGAGCTCCGCCTCGGTGATCAGGTCGGGGCGCGTGTCTGGCGAGGCGAGCTGCTCGGCGATCCACGCTTCCTGAAGCCCGTGCGCGTCGCTGGTAAGGAGGTCCGTGACGATCTGCGTGGTGCTGCTGTCCATGGCTGCGCCGGGGATACGTGTTGGCGGGCAACGACTTGGCGAGAAGCGTTACAACTTGCGCTCCGGGTGCGCGCCGTCGCAAGGATGAAGCCGGGGGCTAGCCGCGCGCCCCGCCGATCTCCTTCAGCAGCTTCTCGTCGTCCATCCCCTCTTCCCAGTCGCCGGGAAGCTCCAGCTCGGCGGTCTGCGCGCCGCCGCTGGGGGTGCACACCACCCGGAAGCGGTCTTTGGCGCCGTCCACGCGCGCGGCGTCCTTGTTCCCCGACTCGTCCGCGCTCTGCGCCAGCCCGGCGTACGCCTGCACGCACGTCCACTGCACCCCCTCCGCATCCGTGACTTCCCGTGGCATCCCGTCTCTCCCGTGGCCGGGGTTCGCTCTGCTTCCGCGGCCGCGGTTTCGCGAATCACGGGCCAGCGGCCCTCACCCGGCAGCTTACAGCTGCCACCCTCTCCCACAAACCGCCGTGGGAGAGGGGACTTGGGGCCGGTGCGTCGCGCGGGGCGGCGGTGCGGTGGCGCGGCGGCGGACACGGGCAGCCACGTGGGGCTGCCACTACGAGGTGCCCTGTGTGGGATGCCGCAGTCCAGGCGGGGCAGGCGGTGGGCAGACACACTGGTCTGCCCCTACGAGCTTCGGCGTGATGAAACCGGCGGCGGAGCAGCTTCAGACACGGGCGCGATGAATCGCGGCCCCCACGAGGCGCGTGCGCTGATCTCCCGTTACGACACCGCCGCCGCGCGCCTGCGCCGGGCCATCTTGCGCGCGTACGCCACCAGCTTCCACAGCAGCGCCAGCGCCAGGAGCAGCGCCAGGATCGGCGCGATCAGCCCCAGGACGATGAGCACCACGCGGCGATGTCTTCGATCAGGCTGATCAGCGGGTTGGCGAGGCCGCCGGTGAAGGCGGTGCTCCCCACGCGCGCCGAGGCTTTGGCGGTGTGCACCCCAAGCGCGAGCGGCGCCCCCGCGATCATCGCCAGCGCCACGGAGTGCTCCGGCGCCAGCTGGTGCACGAACGGGATCGCCGCCAGCACCGCCAGCCCCGGCTTCGTAAAGCTCTGCACCGTGTCCAGCAGGTGGTCCACCACCGGGATCTTGTCCCCCAGCACCTCCAGCACCGTCGCCACCCCGAAGATGACGATCGTGGTCGTCGACGCCATCCACGCGAGCGAGGGCGGCACTTCCATGCTGAGCGTGCGGATCGCCACGCTCGCCCCGAACACGGGCAGAAAGGCGCGCAGCCCCGCGCAAGCCGCCAGCACCAGCCCGAACGCCGCCGCGCACCATCCCCGCGAGCCTGCGAAGGCAGGCTTCCCGCGGTTGTTGCAGCGGCTTCAACCGCCGGGGCTGACCCGGGATCACCCGGGTCCGCCCCCCTCCGCCATCGCCAGCAGCTCCGCCGTGTGCAGCGTCGGCCGCCCGTCGCAGAAGTCGGCGATCTGGTGGCGGCAGCTGAAGCCGGGGGCCACCACCAGGTCGCTCTCCTCCGCGGCGCGGACGGCGGGGAAGAGGACGCGCTCGCCACACGCCTTCGACACCTCGTAGTGCCCCTTCTCGTATCCGAACGAACCCGCCATCCCGCAGCACCCTGAATCGAGCACCGAAAACTCCAGCCCCTCCACGCGCCCCAGCACCTCGTTGGTGGGGCCCATCCCCACGATCGCCTTTTGGTGGCAGTGGCCGTGGACGACGGCGCGCCGCTCCAGCCGCCCCGGGCGCCAGTCGGGGAGGGCGGCGAGGAACTCCTCCAGCATGACGGACGCGCCGGCCAGCCGTTTCGCGCGCGGGTCGCGGACCAGGTCGGGGAGCTCGTCGCGCAGGGTGAGGATGCAGCTCGGCTCCACGCCCACGATCATCGCCCCCGCCTCCACCTCGGGAAGGAGCGCCTCCAGCAGCTCCATCTGCAGCGCGCGGCCGTGGTCGAGGAGGCCATTGGAGATGGCGGCGCGGCCGCAGCAGACGGATTTCTTTGGCAGCTTCACGTCGAAGCCCGCGCGCTCCAGCACCGTGGCCGTGGCGTGCAGCGGGCCCGGCTGGAAGAAGTTGTGGAAGGTGTCGTCGAGCAGGACGACCGTGGGGCGCCCGGAGGACGGCTTCGGCTTCCACGCGCGGCGGAACGGTTCGCGGGCCAGCGGCGGAAGCTCGCGACGCGGATCCATGCGCCCGATCCCCTTGATGGCGCCGCCTATCAGCCGGCTCCCCAGGTTGGCGAGCCCCGGCGCCAGGCTCCCCGCGCGCGCGAAGTCGCGGATGCGGCCGAAGAAGAGCGCGTCGCGCGGCGTGCCCGTCTCGCGATAGTGCTGGGCGAGGAACTCGGCCTTGTAGCGCGCCATGTCCACGCCCACGGGGCACTCCGTCTTGCACGCTTTGCACGCCAGGCAGAGGTCGAGCGCCTCCATCACGGCCTCGCTCTTCATCCCCGGCAGGTTGCCGCGCATCGCCTCGCGCAGGGCGTTGGCGCGGCCGCGGGTGGCGTGCTGCTCCTCCAGGGTGACCATGTGCGAGGGGCACATCGTCCCCGTGTCCAGCTTGCGGCAGACGCCCATCCCGTTGCACTTCTCCACCGCCACGTCCCACCCGCCGTCGGCCGAGTAGTCGAACCACGTCTCGGGCGCGCCGGCGTGGGCCACGACGTCGAAGCGCAGGTTCTCGGACATGCGCTGGTAGGGCGGCACGATCTTGCCGCCGGGGTTCATCCGCCCCTCGGGGTCGAAGACGCGCTTGACCTCTTGGTGCAGGCGGATGATCTCCGGCCCGAACATCAGCGGGAGGAACTCGCTGCGCGACAGCCCGTCGCCGTGCTCGCCGGAGAGCGACCCGCCGAACTCCACCACCAGCTCGGCGATGTCGTGCGCGATCCCCTGCATCCGCT
>JAUJMI010000036.1:0-6520 GCA_030446945.1 Longimicrobium sp.
TCGACCGCGCTGGGGCGCTTCGGCACCGACGTGGACGCCGACGACCTGCGCCACTTCAACCAGGCGCGCGAGGCGCTCTCCTCCTTTTTCCTCCTGGTGATCGCCGGCGAGTTCAACTCGGGGAAGAGCTCCTTCATCAACGCCCTCCTCGGCGAGAAGATCCTCCCCGAAGGCGTCACCCCCACCACCGACCGCATCAACCTGGTGCGCCACGGCGAAGAGCCGGGCGAGGAGATGGTGGAAGCGTACCTCCTGGAGCGGCGCCACCCCGCCGAGATCCTGCGCGACCTCAACATCGTCGACACGCCCGGCACCAACGCCGTCATCCGCGAGCACGAGGAGCTCACGCGCGACTTCGTCCCCCGTTCGGACCTCGTGCTCTTCGTGACCTCGGCGGACCGCCCCTTTACGGAAAGCGAGCGTGGCTTCCTGGAGCAGATCCGCACCTGGGGGAAGAAGATCGTCTTCATCCTCAACAAGATCGACCTGCTGCAGGACCCCATGGACCGGCGGCAGGTGACCACCTTCGTCAGCGAGAACGCGGAGCGGCTGCTGGGTGAGGCGCCGCTGGTGCTTCCCGTATCCGCGCGGCAGGCAAAGGAGGCGCGGGAGCAGAACGACGACGCGCTATGGAAGGCGAGCGGCTTCGCGGCGGTGGACGACTACCTGCTCAACACGCTCGACCAGGAGGAGCGCGTGCGGCTGAAGCTCCTCAACCCGCTGAACGTGGGGCTCACCCTGGCGCGGAAGTACAAGGAGACCGCCTTCCAGCGGCTCAAGATGCTGGCCGAGGACGTGTCCACGCTCCAGAACATCGACACGCAGCTCGCCGCATTCCACCAGGAGATGCTGCGTGACTTCGAGCCGCGGCTGGGGCGGATGGACGCGCTCCTTTCCGAGATGGAGGTGCGCGGCCTCAACTTCTTCGACGAGCGCATCCGCTTCGGCCGCATCCGGGAGCTGATGAACAGCGACGCGATCCGCCGCGACTTCGAGCGCGACGTGGTGGGCGACACCCCGCGCGACATCGACGACGAGGTGGGGCGCGTCATCGACTGGATCGTGGAGCGCAACCTCAAGCTGTGGCAGGACATCAGCGGCTACATCGACCGCCGCCAGATCGCCCGGCACCGGGAGGGGATGATCGGCGAGGTGACCGGCAACTTCTCGTACAACCGCCAGGCGCTGCTGGACTCCATCGGCCGCGCCTCGCGCGAAGCGGTTGGCACCTACAACCGTGAAGCGGAGGGCCGCAAGCTGGCCGACGAGGTGCGCTCCTCGTCCGGCACCACGATGTTCGCGGGTGCGGGGATGGGCCTCGGCGTGCTGATGACGGCGCTCCTCTCCGGCGCGGTCGCGGACGTGACGGGGGTCGTGCTCGCCACCACGCTGGCGGCCACCGGTCTGTACGTGATCCCCGCGCGCCGCCGCCAGGCCAAGTCGGAGTTCACCCAGAAGATTGCCGACCTGCGCAACCGCCTGCGCGACGCCCTCACGCGCCAGGTGCACGGCGCCATCAGCGACAGCACCGAGCGGGTCAACGAGAGCATCGCCCCCTATCGCCGGTTCGTGCAGGTGCAGCAGGACCAGCTCAACGAGGCGCGTGACGAGCTGGTGACCTCCGAGGACGCGCTGCTGAGGCTGCGAGGGGAGATCGAGGGGAAGAGGTAACAGCGGGGAATGGGGAATGGGGGAATGGGGAATGGGGAACGGGGAACGGGGACGACCCGTTGCGACAGGGTGCGTGCCCCGCGCCACCACAGCGATAGTCGTGGTAGGGGCGCGATTCATCGCGCCCTCCCCCTCCTCTCCTCGACCCGTGCGCGTCGCACCCATCTCGTAGGGGCAGCCCCACGTGGCTGCCCGTCCCTTCCCCGCACCGCACGGCTGCAACCGACGCAAATGCATGCAAAACGCCCCTCCCCCAGGTAGTTATTGGGGGAGGGGCAGCGAGGTGACGAGCGGGGTGGGGGCCCCCTACCGCCCCAGCAGCTCCTCGAACAGCGCCAGCGCGCGCGGATCCCCCGAGCGCCCGAGCCAGAACAGGGCCGTGCGGCGCAGCTCGGGGTCGCGATGGGTACGGGCGATGCGGATCAGCGCGGGGACCGCCTCGTCGTTGGGGCGCCGCGAAAGGGCGAAGACCGCCTGTTTGCGCAGATCCTGGTCGCCGTCGTCCTCCGCGATCTCCTGGAGGCCGCGTGTGGCGGCCTCGCTCGCTTCCTGGCTGAGCCAGAACACCGCGCCGCGCCTCACCTCGGCCGGGACCGACTCGCGGCGCGCGATCCGCAGCAGCGCCGGCCACGTGGTCGCGCCCTGCGCCAGGGTGGCGGGGAAGATGGCGTCCCTGCCGGCTTCCGCGTCCGTGCCTCGCTCCGCGAGGGAGAGGAGGTAGTCGGATGCCTCGCCAGGCTCCACCGTCCCGAGGTCCGTGACGCGCTCGCCGCGGGCGCGGAACGGGTGCCCGACCCGCGTCTTGAGGCCGGTGACGCGGCCGCCGCGCTTCGTCAGCGACACGCGCACCGGGCCCTCGACGCACTCCTCCGTCTGCCGCACGCTGCCGTTGATGACCGCGCGGCGGCCCTCTCGGTTCCCGCGGCCGGTGGAGATCCCCTCCTCCCACCCGCACACCCCCGGCTTCGACGCGAAGGAGATGCGCACCTCTCCGTCCGGCGCGGCGGCGATCCGGCGGGCGAGGGATTCCTGCGCCTGCGCGTCGCCGACGGCCAGCAGGAGGGCTGCGGCGAGCGCGGCGCGAAACGTGGTCGTCTTCATGATCCGATGATCTCCGCCAGGGTCTGTGCGGCGCGTGGGTCGCGGGAGCGGCCCAGCCAGAACACCGCCTTCTGGCGCAGCTCGCGGTCCGAGTCGCGGCGGGCGATGGCGATCAGCTTGTCGATCGCGCCGGAGTCGCCCCGCTGCGCCAGGACGAAGATGGCCTGCTCCTTCATCTCACGATCGCGCAGCGAATCGTACGCGGAGGCCAGGTCGGCGCTGGTCACCCCGCTCGAGCGACCGGCCCAGAAGAGCGCCTGCTTTCGCACGTCGCCAGGCTGCGACGCGTCGGCGGCCACCGACAGCAGGAACCGCTCGTTCCCGCGGCTGCGCGCCATCGATGCCACCAGCTTCTCCTTCAGCTCCGCGCTGGCCGTGCGGCCAAAGAGCGTGCGCAGGTAGGCCGCGCTCCGCGGAGTGCCACGCTGGCTGATCCAGAAGATCGCCTTCTCGCGCAGCGCGGCCGGGTTGCCTTCACCCTCCGCGTAGGCGTGCAATGCCGTCTCCGCGGCGGGGCTGGAGTGCCGCGAGAGAGCGAAGAGCGCCTTTTCGCGCAGCTCCATCTCGCCCGAAGTGCGCAGGATCTCCTGGATCAGCTCAAGTGAGCGCTCCGTTCCCGACTGGGAGAGCCAGAACACGGCCTGCTCCCGCACGTCCTTGGACGGGTCGGTGCGCACCACGCGCATCAGGATCGTCTCCGCGGCGGGCGAGCCCTTGCGCGAGACCATGAAGACGGCCTTCTCCCGCAGCTCCGCCGAGCACTCGTCGCGCCGCGCCAGGACACGCTCCAGAATGGGGAGGGCGCGGTCGGCGTCCATCCCCATGAGGGCGTTGAGGGCCGCGACGCGCGTGTCGTCGTCGCCGCAGGGGCCGCCGGGGCGGGCGGCGCGGACGGCGCTGCGCTCCACCTGGCGCGCGGCCTCGCTGTCGCCGCGGCGCCCCAGCTCGCCCCGGATGCGGGTGGCGAGCTCGCCCGCGTCGCCGCGGGTGGCGGCGCGGGGGTAGCGGGTGCGCTGCGCCTCCAGGGCACCCAGCGCCGCCCGCAGCTCCGCGGGCGACCCGGTGCGGTAGCGCGAGAACGCCTCCCAGTACAGCGCGTCCGGCGTGTAGCGCGAGGTGGGGTGCTCCTGCCGGATGCGCTGGAAGAGACGCGCGGCGGCGGAGTACTCGCGCCGGTTGAGCGCCTCGCGGGCGGCGCGGTACAGCTCGTTCGCCGGGTCCCGCTGCCAGCGCGCGGCCGGCGGCAGCTCGGGGCCGGCCAGCGCCAGCACCGTCTCCGCGCGCTCCTGCGCCGCGAGCGGCGCGGCGGCGAGCGCGGCCAGGGCGGCGGCCAGCAAGGTTGTCCGCATCATCACGATTCTCCCAGTGTGTTTGAAGCCGCGGGGGGGACCACGGCGCGCATGCGGGGAAGTACGCCGCTCTCGTCGATCGCGTCGCGCGCGAGGTCGACCTCGGCGCTGTCGCTGCGGAGCTGGGCGATCTGCACCAGCACCAGCTCCAGGTCCTGGAGGAGGCGCTGGAGCCGCGGGTCGTCCGCGGCGGGGGAGTCCAGCAGCAGCCGGGTGTTCGACAGCAGATCGTCCGCCCAGTGCGTCACCAGCGCCTGCGTCTGCGCGTCCGCCGACGATTGCTGGAAGGAGGTGAGGAGCGCCCGCGACCGGCTCAGGTGCTCCACCGCGGCTACGTGATACGGGTCCGTCTGCGGCGCGGGCCTCGCGACCATTGCCACTTCGGCCGGCGCGGACGCGCGCGGAAGCGTGCGCCCGATGCCGATCCCCAGCGCCAGCACGGCCGCCACTCCGACCGCCCAGCGCAGCGGCGGACGGGGGCGGCGGCGGGCGGCCAGCTCGTCCGCGGCCGCCAGCTCCACCCCCGGGTGCCCGATACGCGCCGCCACCTCCGGCCAGAGGGTGTGCGCGGGCGGCGAGTCGCTGAGGGCGGCGGCGTGCAGCGTCACGCGCCGCAGCTCGCCCAGCACCCGGCGGCAGCCCATGCAGTCGCGCAGGTGCCCGTCCAGCTCCGCGCGCTCGGCGGGGGCGAGCTCGTCGTCCAGGTATTCGGAAAGGCGGTCGGTCCAGGGGTCGTGCATCGTTTGTCCTTCAGGTCAGGTGCTGGCGGAGGATCATCCGGGCCCGGTGGAGCTGGCTCTTGGATGTCCCCACGCTCACGTTCAGCATCTCGGCGATTTCCTCGTGCCGGTACCCCTCCACGTCGAAGAGCACGAAGATCTGCCGTGCCCCGTCCGGGAGGTGTTTGATCGCCCTCTCGAAGTCCATCTTCAGCTCCGGCGCGGCGGCGCGGCAGGAGATCGTCTCCAGCGCCTCCGCCCCTCCCTCGCGCCCCTGCCGCAGCGTCCGCAACGTCCGGCGCGCCAGGATCAGGTTCACCGCGAGCCGGTGGAGCCAGGTGCCGAACGCCGCCTCGCCGCGAAAGGTGCGCAGCTTCTCCCAGGCCCGCACGAAGACGTCCTGGGTCACCTCGTCGGCGTCGTCGTCGCCGATCATGCGGCACGCCAGGGTGTGCACGCGCGCCACGTGGTCGCGGTACAGCCGCCCGAACGCGTAGGCGTCGCCGGCCGCGGCGAGCGCGGCGTCTCCCGTGGGAGGGGGGTGCAGTTCCTGGATCAGCGGAGTGGCTCCGGGTCGGCGTCCGTTCCTGCTCGCACATCGTTGGACATCGGGATGGCCCACAAGGTTGGAAGCCCCCCTTTCGGGCGTGCCGCGGGAGCGGTCCGCGTCTATGCCCTCCGTGTGACGCTCGCCGTTGCCCGTGGCCGGATCAAACCATCCGCCCTCCACGCGCATCAGAGGATGTGAACGCCGCCCGCGGCTTCCCCCCGGACGGGCGATTCCACACACGAACACGGCGAAACCCGACATGCGCATCCTGCTCGCGACGTTGACGGCCACGATGGTGATGGGCGCCCTTCCCCTTGCAGCGCAGCGTGACGACTTCCGCTGGAGCGGGCGCGTGGCGCAGGGGAAGGAGATCGAGGTGGTGGGTGTGGTGGGCGACATCCGCGCCCTTCCGGCCAGCGGCGGCCAGGTGGAGGTCGTGGCCGAGATGCGCGAGGGGCGCCTCCCGGTGCGCGTGGTGGAGCACGAGGACGGCGTCACGCTTTGCGTCGTGTACCCCAGCCAGCGCCCCAGCGAAGGCCGCGGCAACGGGCGTTGCGGGATGTCGGGCAACGTGGGCGACGATCCGCCGCGCGTGGACTTCACGGTGCGCGTCCCCGCCGGCGTGCGCTTCGCCGGCCGCAGCGTGACGGGCGACGTGCGCGCCCAGGGCCTGCGCGGTGCCGTGCGCGCCAACACCGTCTCCGGCGAGGTCGACGTGCAGACCTCCGAGGAGGCCGAGGCCAGCACGGTGAGCGGCGACGTGCGCGTCGCCATGGGGCGGCTGCCGCGAAGCGGCTCACTGCGCTTCAACACCGTCAGTGGCGGCGTGCGCCTGGTCCTCCCCTCCGACGCCGGCGCCGAGCTCCGCGTCAGCACCGTAAGCGGCGACCTCGACTCGGACTTCGAGCTGCGCCTGAACGGCCGTGAGAATCGCGGCAGGTCGTGGGTGCGCGTCGGCCACAACATCCGCGCCACCATCGGCCGCGGCGGCCCCGAGATCGAGATCCGCACCGTGAGCGGCGACGTGGAGCTGGAGCGCGGGCGGTGAACGGCGGGGAATGGGGAATGGGGAATGGGGACAGGGACAGGGACAGGGACAGGGACAGGGACAGGGACAGGGACAGGTCGGG
>JAUJMI010000036.1:6620-9539 GCA_030446945.1 Longimicrobium sp.
GGGACAGGGACAGGGACAGGGACAGGGACAGGGACAGGGACAGGGACAGGTCGGGGCGCCGAACAGCGCCCCTTATTTTATTTTATTTGTCATCCTGAGAGAGCCGCCCCATTGACGTTCGCCACGCGCACCGACACCTGGTGGCGACCGAAGGATCTAGCCGGCGAGGCAAGGGCCCGGCGCGTCCGGCCGGTTCTTGGAACGCGCAGTAGAACCTTCGCTCCGCGCCCCATATCGGGGCGGGGAGAGGACCGAGCAGCGCTACGCTCAGAGTGACACATAGATGGCGCGCGACATAAGTGCCCGGCGAATTATCCCGGCGGGGCGTTCTGCGTGGGTGCGTAGAGGCCCCTAAGCGTCCAAGCTGAACTCACGATGCACACCCTTGTCGCACACTGCGGCTGTGGTAGCATTCCTCACATGAACGCGATCACCATCTCCGATCTGATACACCAGAGTCTCGACGGGCGGCTCCAGTTCGTAGAGGATCTCAGGGATAGCATCGCCCCCGAGGCGGTAGACGCGCCCGAGCGACTCCCGGTCAGCGACCCGCACCGCCAGGAGATCCTTCGCCGCTCCGAAGCGCGTCGCGCAATCCCGGCGAGGCGATACCGCTCGAGGAAGCCCTCGAACGAATTGAGCGCTCCCTGGGGTGAGTCCGCAGGTCTTTCTCCTGGTCATGCGCGGCGGGCGGGCGACGGGATGAACCCGGGCGCGCGGGGGGGGGGTGAACCGCAGGGCCGACAGACAAGAGAAAAAAGCCTCACACCGAGGGCGCAGAGCGAAACCGCAAGCCACAGGAAACCCTTTCCGTTGCTCTTGCCGTTCCCTCTGCGTCTCTGTGTGAGGCAGTCGTTCTCCTCAAGCCTTCAGCTTCTCCAGGTACTGCTTGCGGAACTTGCTCACCTTGGGCGCGATCACCACCTGGCAGTAGCCCTGGTACGGGTTCCTGCGGAAGTAGTCGTCGTGGTACGACTCGGCCGGGTAGAACTCGGTGAACTCCGTCACCTCGGTCACCACGGGCGCGCCCCAGAGCTGGCGCTCGTCCACGTCGCGGATGACCTCCTCCGCCACTGCCTTCTGCTCGGGCGAGTGGTAAAAGATCGCCGAGCGGTACTGCGGCCCCACGTCGGCGCCCTGCCGGTTGGGGGTCGTGGGGTCGTGCACGGTGAAGAACACCTCCAGCAGCTCCCGGAAGGTGACCACCGACGGATCGAAGGTCACCTGCACCACCTCGGCGTGCCCGGTCCCCTTGCCGCACACCTCCTCGTACGTGGGGTTGCGCACGTGCCCTCCGGAATAGCCGGACTGCACCTTTTCAACCCCGCGAAGGTCCTGAAAGACGGCCTCGGTGCACCAGAAGCACCCGCCGCCCAGAGTCGCCAATTCCCTGTCGTTCGCCATACGGGCTCCAGCGTTCGGTTCGAGATGTAGGCGCGCACCCGTGCGGGCGCGCGCCCCCTCCTGCTACGCCGCAGCGGGCCCGGCGTTCACCCCTTGCCTTCGTCGGGATCGTGAGCCATCTCGTCGATCGCCACGGCGATGGCCAGGATCAGCCCGTCGTCCTCGCCCGGCGCGGTCTCCACGCCGTAGGTGTCGCGGATGGTGAACCAGTGCTTCGACACGCGCCCCACCACGGCGTCGCCGCGGCGGATCTCGTACTCGTGCTCCAGGATATTGCCCACGGCCACCATGTCCTCGCCGCCTTCCACGTCGATGCCGAACTTGTCGCGGAAGGGGGAGATCAGCGCCTTGCGGATGGTGGCGAGGGTTTCGCCCCCGCGCAGGATCTTCATGCTGTCGCGGATCGCCAGCTTCACCTCGCGCACGGTGGCGACCTCCTTCCCCGCGCGGTCCTCGATGACGAACGTCTCGCGGATCCTCATCACCTTGCCGTCGACCTTGTAGACGGTGTTCCCCTGCTCGTCCTCGATGGTGAAGTCCTCGCCGATCGAGATCAGCCGTTGCCTGAGCTTGTAGCGCGCCATGTTGAGCCCTCCGCTCCCGTGTGGACCCGGCCCTGTCGCCGGAGGCGCATCCCGGGGCAAGCTCCGAGCCGCGCGGCTTCGCGGAGGCGGTGGTGTAGGGCGAGTCCAGCACGTTGTGAGCAGCCGGGCAGCAACCGGTGACTCCTCCACCGGCGCGTGGGCGTGGTGCTGCAGCGCGCGGCCCCATGCGGCGCGTGGCGCGCAGCGATTCGCCCGAGCGCTTCACCATCGAGGTAGACAGGGCCGGCGCGGGCGGCGTGATCCGGCTGATCTGGGACCGCTCCGAGTTCGTGGTCCCCTTCGCAGTCCGCTGATCGCGTAAGCGGCGCGGAGACGCGGGAGAGTCGGCGATGCCCCTTCGAGCTATGCTGCCGGGGAAGGGGCTGGGCGACCCGTATTCATGCGCAGCCAGAGTAAGGCGACCGCGAAGCCGGCCAATCCGCCTGGGATCATCACAAAGAAGGCGGCCTCCCCCTCCCCCAGCAATCCGGCTCCGCGTGCCGCGAGGACTCCACCGAACGTCGCGGCCAGTGCCGTCGTGGAGATCACCCGGCCCATCGGGACCTGTCGCACCGGATGCCATGCGACGGGCGTGATGAGTGCGCCGGTAAGTCCACCCCAGAAGCTGCTCACGATCAGGTCGAAGGGAAGCGAGTCGACGGTCAGCGTGCCACCGTACGCCAGTCGAGTGCCGGCCAGGATGAGGATACCCACACCCGTACCGCAGAAGAACCCGATCGCAGCCAGACGCAGAATGAGGAGCATCAGTTCACCCGGGGTAAGTGGGATCGGTGCGAGTCAGGAGTCTCGCCCAGCAGCCGACGCAAACGTGCCGCGACGGTACTCACCACCGCGGCGCGTTCGCCAATGGAGCGGTGTCCGAGGATGTGTTGTTCGGCGACCTCGCAAAGCCGAGGAACGTTCCGCACGG
>JAUJMI010000036.1:9639-14773 GCA_030446945.1 Longimicrobium sp.
GGCCAGCATGGACAGCGCGAATCGAACTCGCGCCCGATGCTGCGGATTGTTCCGTCCCGGATTGCACGCGCCTTCGGAAGGGCCGCGCTACCGCGACCGCTCCTTGAGCTCGCGGCGGGCGATGTCCAGCCACTTCTTCTCCTCGCGGCGGTAGTGGCCGCTGGAGACGCGGGCGTGGCGCAGCATCTCCTCGAACAACGCGTACGCCTCGTCTTCGCGGCCGACGCGCTTCAGAAGGAGGGCGTAGCGGCAGCGGGCCTCCTCGCCGGCGGCGCCGCGGGCGAGGACGGCGTACGCGCGCAGCGCGCCCTCCACGTCGCCGGAGTCTTCGGCGATGCGGGCGTCGAGGAGCTGAATGGAGGCGGTGAGCATGGTGCCCTGCCGCTTGAGGCGCTCCATGGCGTCGCGCGCCTCGTCCATGTGCCCGGCCGCGTGGCAGGCGCGCGACAGGGCGCCGAGGACGCGCGGGTCGTCCTCGTGGATCCCCTGGAGGCAGGTGCGCACCAGGGCCACCGCGTCGTCGCCGCGGCCGGCGTTCAGGTAGGCGTCGGCCAGGGCGAGGCGGTTGTTCACGGTGTTGCTGAGCGCCACCTCGTCTTCCAGGCGCTTCACCTCGGCCGCGGGGTTCAGGCGGCGCGCCAGCTGTCGCCCGGCCGAGCGCAGGCCGCCGCTGCGGACGCTGGGGAGGTACTCGGCGAAGAAGTACACCAGGATGCCCACCCCCGGGAACAGGAAGAGGATGAGCAGCCACCACGCCTTCCCCTGCCGGATGGCGTGCACGGCAAAGAACACCTGCGCGGCCAGAGTGGCCGCGACGTAGAGCCAGGGCAACCAGCGGTAGAAGGGCATGCGCGGGTCGGGGGGACGGGGTGCACGCGGAGGACCGAGGACGAATTTCGGCGCGACGCGCCGCTCGTGCAACCCGCGCGGCCTTGCAGCCGCGCGCCCGGCGCCATAGGGTGGAGTGATCGCCCGTTCCGAAACCGCCCCAGGAGGTCGCATGCTCCGCCCCCGCATCGCCGCGGCACTCGTGCTCTGGACCGCCGCGCTGGCCGCCCCCGCCGCCGCGCAGGCTCCGCGCGCCGCCCCCGGCACCTTCTCCGTGGAGAAGTACCTGGACTACGAGACGGTCGGCGACCCGCAGATCTCGCCGGACGGCAGGCGCATCGTCTACACCCGCCGCTGGGTGGACCGCATGGCCGACCGCTGGGAGTCCGCCCTCTGGATCGTGGAGGCGGACGGGTCGCGCAACCGCTTCCTGGTCAAGGGCTCCAGCCCCGTCTGGTCGCCGGACGGCACCCGCATCGCCTACGTGGGGGAGGGCGAGCCGAAGGGGCCGCAGCTGTGGGTGCGCTACCTGGACGTGGAGGGGGCCGGCACGCAGGTGACGCGCGGCACCGAGGCCCCCGCCAACCCGCGCTGGTCGCCGGACGGGCGCACGCTCGGCTTCACCCAGTTCGTGGCCAAGCCGGCGGACTGGAAGATCGGCATGCCCGCCGCCCCCGCCGGCGCTACCTGGACGCGAGCCCCGCGGGTGGTGGAGCGCCTCCACTACCGCGCGGACCGGCGCGGCCTCACCGAGCCGGGCTTCGTGCACCTCTTCATCGTCCCCGCGGAGGGCGGGACGCCCCGCGCCGTCACCTCCGGCGACTGGAGCGTGGGCTTCCGCTTCGACCAGATCCCCGGCGAGGTGAGCTGGTCGTGGATGCCGGACGGGCGCACCGTCATCGTGGAGGGCCTGAACGAGCCCGACGCCGACCTGCGCTACCGCGATTCCAACCTGTACGCCGTGGACGTGGCCACCGGCGCCGCCCGCCGCCTTACCCCCGCGCGCGGCACCTGGACTCAGCCGGTGGTGTCGCCGGACGGACGGCATATCGCCTTCTCCGGCCATCCGTTCAACCGCCAGAGCTACCGCGCGCAGGACCTGTACGTGATGAACGCGGACGGCAGCGGAATGCGCCGGCTGGCGGAGGGGCTGGACCGCGACCCGAACGGCATCACCTGGGCGCACGACGGGAGCGGCGTCTACTTCACCGCCGCCGACCGGGGTACGCGCAACGTCCACTTCGCCTCCGCGCGCGGCGGTGCGGCGCGCCAGGTCACGCGCGGCACGCACATGCTGGGGCTGGGCTCCATCTCGCGCGGCGGGATCGGGGCGGCCGTGCGCAGCGCCCCGCAGTCGCCGCCGGACGTGGTGCGCGTGGAGCTGCGCCGCGGCGGCGAGCCGGTGCAGCTGACCCGCGTCAACGAGGACCTGCTGGCGGGGATGCGCCTCGGCTCGGTGGAGGAGGTGTGGTACACCTCCACCGGCGGCGCGCGCGTGCAGGGGTGGATCGTGAAGCCGCCCGACTTCACCGCGTCCAGGAAGTACCCGCTCATCCTGGAGATTCACGGCGGGCCGCACTCCATGTACGATGTGGGCTTCAGCCCCATGTACCAGAACTTCGCGGCCAACGGGTACGTGGTGCTGTACACCAACCCGCGGGGGAGCACGGGCTACGGCAGCGCCTTCGGCAACGCCATCGAGCGCGCCTACCCCAGCGTGGACTACGAGGACCTGATGGTCGGCGTGGACACCGTGCTGGCCCGCGGCTACGTGGACCCCGAGCGGATGTTCGTGGGCGGGTGCAGCGGCGGCGGCGTGCTTTCCAGCTGGACGGTGGGGCACACGGACCGCTTCGCCGCCGCCGCGGTGCGCTGCCCGGTCACCAACTGGATGAGCTTCGTGGGCGGCACCGACGTGCCTCTCTTCACGGCCAACTTCTTCGACAAGCCGTTCTGGGAAGACCCGCAGGCGTGGCTCAAGCAGTCGCCACTCATGTACGTGGGCAACGTGAAGACGCCGGTGCTGCTGATGACCGGCGAGCTGGACCTGCGCACCCCCATCTCGCAGAGCGAGGAGTACTACGCCGCGCTCAAGTCCCGCGGCGTCCCCACGGCGCTGCTGCGCTTCGAGGGTGAGTTCCACGGCACCAGCTCGCGCCCGTCCAACTGGATGCGCACGCAGCTCTACATGATGAGTTGGTATGAGCGCTGGGCCGGCAAGCGCGGCCAGGCCATGCAGCAGACGGCGGGCACGCGGTAGAGAAAAGCGTCCCACGGCGGACACAGAGGGAACAGCAAGCCAGGGAGAAACCTCTTGCCGTTCTCTCCGTGGCTGTGTGTGAGGCCCGTCGTCGGCTGCTCTGCGTCAGCGGCGTGCGCGGCGCGCCCTGTCGCGCAGCATGAAGAGGTACATCCCCTCCACCTTTTCCCGCGCCCACGGCGTCTTGCGCAGGAACTTGAGGCTGGACGCGACGCTGGGATCGTCGGTGAAGCAGCGGATGCGGATGCGCTCCCCCATCGCCTCCCATCCAAAGTGCTCCACCAGCTCGTTCAGCATGCGCTCCAGCGTGACGCCGTGGAGCGGGTTCTTTGCCTGCGGCTGCGGGTCAGTCATGGAAGAGGCTCCCGGTGCGTCGTCGCTCATCCCGGCCCTTCCTGGAAGCGCCGTGCCGGGGCGCTTTCAGGTGGTCTTGTACAGGTACCAGCCGGGCGCCACCCGCTCCACGTAGATGAACCGCTCGGGCGACATCTTCGGCACCTTGCACCCCGGCGGAGCGTGCAGGTAGCCCACCTCGTTGTCGGCCATCCCTCCGATGGTCAGGAGGACGCACCCGGGCGCCTCCACACCGTCGCGCGACGCGGCGCCGATGTGCAGCGCGCGCAGCGCAACGCGGATCTCGCGCGCATCGGCGCCGGCCGGCTCCACTCGGCCGTCGCCGGTCGCCAGCCTGAGCGAGGGTGTGCGCGCGACGAGCGCCGCCAGCGCGTCCATCTCCCGCGCGTGCGCCGCGAAGTACGCCTTGAGGGCTGAATCGGAGCTCGCCGTCAGGCGCATCCCCTGGACCATCGCGGCGAGCGAGTCCGGCGCATTCGTCCCGGCGGCGAGTGAGTCCAGAATGGTGTAGAACAGCGGCGGGAGGACCAGGGTGCGCACCGCCTCGAGCTTCCAGACCTCGCCTCCGCGCACCAGGTACAGGTACCAGTCTTGGGCATGCGTGCCGTCGCTGAGGTGGGCAGCGAACACGGCTTCCCCGGGTCCGCGCTCCAGGGCTCGGAAGCTCACCCGCACGGACGCCGGGAGCGTGGCCCCCAGTGTCGGGGCGCTGGCGTAGCTCTCCATCTCCCCCGTGTAGTAGCGCGCCCGGTCGGGGAAGGAGTCGCGCGCCAGGAACCGCTGCACCAGCCATTCCGGCGACCCCGTCTTCTCCACGGGCCCCCCCTGCGCGTCGCACGGTCCGGCCGCGGCGAGGGCCAGGAGCACCAGCGCACACGGCGCGTTCAGCTTCATGTCGGCTCGTTCTCGGTCATAAGGGGGCGTGGCCGGGGCACGGTGTCGCCGCGCAGCCAGCGGGGCGAGAGGGAGGCGCGCAGCCGGAACTCCCTGCGCAGGTCCAGCGAGATGGTGGCCTCGAACGAGTTCGAATCCAGCCAGCGAAAGATTCCGAACCCCGCATCCGTCCCGGCCGGCGCGAGCCTGGGGCCACGGAGGACCACTTGCGGAAGCGTCGCGACCACGGCGTA
Source organism: Longimicrobium sp. (assembly GCA_030446945.1). GTDB lineage: Bacteria > Gemmatimonadota > Gemmatimonadetes > Longimicrobiales > Longimicrobiaceae > Longimicrobium. Next base: position 14,209 of record JAUJMI010000036.1, read on the forward strand.
CACGGTGCGGCGGGCTCCGTCACTCGCCAGGTACGCCACGTGGCGCCCGTCCGGTGCGAGGGTCGCGATCTCGTTCGCGATCCTCCGGGACGGCACAAGAAGGAGCCGCGTCCGCCGCGTGCGCGCATCGTAAGCGAAAGGCCCGGGGAACTGCCCCTCCTCCGCATGCACCCAGTACACCACGCTCTCCCCGGCCATCACGGGGAGCATGCCCGGTTCGACGCGCACCCCGCGGAGGGTGTCCGTGCCGGCGTTGGTCCGCACGACCACGCGCCGCAGGAACCGAGGTACATCTTGTTCTCGTACGGAATCGAGTCGACGAGCGACACACCGAGCACCCGCGCGGCCGCAACCGCGCTGTCTCGCCCTGCGGCGGGCTCTCCCCGCACGCCGCGGCCGTTGCGGCGCCGGTGAGGACGGCGGTCCTCCAGCGTCGGGCCGTCACTCCGAACGACGCGTCATAGGGAATCCGCCAGACTCGCCGCGAGCTGGTCCAGCACCATCGGCCAAGCCTGCGCGTGCGCGTCGCGGGAGGGCTCGTCGGGAAAGCCGGCATGGGTGAGGC
>JAUJMI010000350.1 GCA_030446945.1 Longimicrobium sp.
CCAAGGACTTCATGCTGGAGATCCTGCGCCACCCGTACATCAAGGACGGGCACGCGATCGGGCAGATCATCGAGTACGCCGGGCCCGCTGTCGAAGCGCTCTCGGTGGACGAGCGCGCCACCATGACCAACATGGCGGCCGAGGTGGGGGCCTTCACCGGACTCGTGGCGCCGGACGCCAAGACGGTGGAGTACCTGGTGCGACAGCGCGGGATGGGCCGTGCCGAGGCCGAGGCGCTCTGCGAGGGGCTCTTCTCGGACGAGGGCGCGGAGTACGTCAAGACCATCGAGATCGACGCGTCTCGGCTCCGCCCCATGATCGCGCTCCCCGGCGACCCGGGGAACGGGATGTACGTGGAGGAGCTGGAAGAGACGGTGAGGATCGACATCGCGTATGCGGGGAGCTGCACCGCCGGGAAGAAGGAGGACATGGACATGTACGCCCGCGTCCTGCGCGAGGCGCACGAGCGCGGCGAGCGCAAGCCGGAGCACGTGCAGCTCTACATCCAGTGCGGCTCGCAGGAGGTGTACGCGTACTGCCAGGAGCAGGGGTACGACCGCGTGTTCGAGGCGGTGGGGGCCACCTTCATCGAGCCGTCGTGCGGCGCCTGCATCAACGCGGGCCCCGGCGTCAGCCGCAAGCCGACGGACGTGACGGTGAGCGCCATCAACCGCAACTTCCCGGGTCGCTCGGGGCCGGGGCAGCTCTACCTCGCCTCGCCGTTCACCGTCGCCGCGTCGGCGATGGCGGGGTACATCACCGCCTACGAGCCGCTGGGCGAGCCCGCCGGGGTCTAGACGCGGGAACCGCTCTTGCGATGCGGCCCCGGGCGCTTCGGCGCCGGGGGCCGCTTGCATCGCGGCACCCGGTCGAGCACCGTGACACGCGCCTTGTGCGGGACGGGGGGAGCCGGTATCTTCGGCATCTCTTCGGCACCAGCCCTTTCCCGATCGCAGCCCGATGAATCCCAAGAGCGAAGCCCTGCGGTTGATCCAGAGCCTTCCCGACAGCACCGACTGGGACGACATCCTGCGCGTGCTGGCGGGGCGTGCGGCGCGCGCGGGCGGGAGCGCTTCGGCGGCCATGCGCGAGCTGCGCGCGGCGATGTCGCCCGAGAGCATGGCCGTACCCGCCGACCGCGAGCGCGGCGACGGCTGACCGCGCGGCTCCCCGCCGCGCGTCCCCGAGCACCCGCCCCGCAGATCCAACCCCACACACGTGAGGAGAGGCCCATGGCCGCGCAGAGCGTCCAGGAGTTCGTCGCCGCCACCAGCCAAAAGGATGAGGCCCGCGGCAAGTTCGAGCTGGAGAACCCGTACACCCTGGAGGTGAACCTCGATGGGCGAGTGTGGTGCAAGATGGGCGCGATGATCGGCTACGTGGGTGCCGTGAAGTTCACGCGCCAGGGGGCGCTGGAGCAGGGGCTGGGCAACCTGCTCAAGAAGATGGTCACCGGCGAGGGCGCCTCGCTGATGAAGATGGAGGGCCGCGGCCGCGTGTACCTGGCTGAGGCCGGCAAGCGCATCCAGGTGCTGAACCTCGGTGCGGGCGAGACCATCTTCGTGAACGGCAACGACCTGCTGGCGGTGGAAGACGGGATGAAGTACGAGATCAAGATGATGCGGCGCGTGGCGGGGATGGCGTCCGGCGGGCTCTTCAATATCCGCGTCAGCGGGGCGGGGCTGGTGGCGATCACCACGCACTACACCCCGATCACCCTGCGCGTGACGCCCGGCCAGCCCGTCTTCACCGACCCCAACGCCACCGTCGCCTGGTCCGGCGACCTGACGCCGGGGATCCACACCGACATCTCGTTCAAAACGCTGATCGGGCGCGGCAGCGGCGAGTCGATCCAGCTGCGCTTCGAGGGGAACGGCTGGGTGGTGCTGCAGCCATACGAGGAGGTCTACATGCAGGCGGAATCGACGTAGGCCCTGGCTAGGAACGCGCCCTGCTGTGCTGTATGGAGACAGCTTACAAACCGTGAACGGCACACGCCCTGCCCTTCCGCGCTGGCCCGCCGAGCGAAATCAGAGGCTCGGGTCCGCCACACGCGAAGAGTCAGGTGAACATGGGCCGTTCCCGAGAGCGCAGCACCGCCCCCAACCTGGACGCGCCGGAGACGATCCGCGACTTCTCCGCGCTAACCCGCGAGCAGCTCGCCCGCGCGGCGGAGCAGCTGCAGCGCGAGCTGGAGGCGCCGCAGACTCTTGAGGCGCGGCGCCTGAAGTACGCGGCGCTCTGCCGCATCGAGCGGAGGCTGGGGAGCCGGCGTGCGCTGCGCCGCGTCTACGTGCCGCCCGCCGCGAGGGCTCGCCCGGGGAGCCGCATCTGGAGGGAGCCGCAGATCCGCCCGGCGGCCACGCCCACGCCTTCGCGCGCGCTCGACGGGTTCCTGAGCATGCTGGAAGGGTGGAAGCTGGACTGGACCAACGCCGACGAGATCGAGCGCGTGGGGGTGCCGGAGTACTCCCCCGAGCGCGCCCTCGGCGTTCTCCTCCGCGCCTTCGCCGCCGGCCAGATCGCGCGGCTCGACCCCGACATCGTGCCGGAAGCCCCCAACCGCGAGCAGCTCGTCCTGCCCATGCGCGCGGCCTGAACCCCTCCCCGGCGCCGAGCTGCGGATGGTTGAACAACCACAGGCACCGGGAAGAGCTTTCTCGGTGCGTCTCTCGTCGTGTGCTACCCGCCCCAGAACCAACCACTTCCTGGACGGAGCGCCCCAAAGACGTGGCCCAGCAGCTACAAGTCCAGGTTTGTTAATGACCAGTACATATACCCGGCCCACGCCAGCAATACGATGCCGGCCACGGTCAGCGCCGTTTTCTTTGCATCCGGCTTATACCCTTGGATCGTGCGAACCTCGCTTCGCGCAAAACGAACCACTGTCGACTGGCTTCCCGGGCTCAGCGTCTGACCGAAGATACTGTCTTGCGTAATCACGACCTGATGGATGAACACCTCGCTGCGGTCATCCATGGTAAGGCGCACTTTCCCGGACTCGTGATGAGGAATGCCGTGGATCACCGTTGGCTGAATGGAAACACAACTGGGGGCAAATGCGAGGAGCGCGAAAGTCATGAGCCTGGTCCGGACAGACGGGCGAGGATTCATGTTCGGTTTCTTGGTCGGAGTTATGGGACAGAGGGGCACGCCGGTGATGCGGACGTTCCCAACATGGGCTGGGCCGGTGCGCGCGGCAGAGCCCGTCTCCTTCACTCCGCGCCAGAGGTGGGTGGGGAGACGGGTTGCGGCGAGGCGCTTCGTTCAGGAAGTGGATGCGCGGTCAGGCCGTGCCGTGGCCCGTGAGCTGGCGTCCGCCGACGACGTGCAGGTGCAGGTGCGGCACCGTCTGGCCGCCCTCGTCGCCGATGTTGATGATGACGCGGTAGCCCGCGTCGGCCACGCCCGCCTGCTCCGCGACGGTGCGCGCGGCGAGCAAGAGGCTGCCGGCGAGCTCCAGGTCGGTGTCGGCGAGGTGGGCGACGGATTGGACGTGCTTGCGAGGGACCACCAGCACGTGCACGGGAGCCGCGGGGTGGATGTCCGGGAAAGCCACCGCGTGCTCGTCCTGGTACACGAGGTTCGACGGGATCTCGCCCGCGGCGATCTTGCAGAAGATGCAGTTCATGGGGCTCGCGAAAGTGGAGGCGATCAGGGGAGGACCGGCACCAGGAGGGCGCTCCACCACTCGTCCTCCTCATCGGTCGTCTGCATGCGGAGGCCGGTCGCCTCGGCATCGCGCAGGACGTCGGCGTGCTCGCTGAGGAGGATGCCGCTCACGATCAGCCGGCCGTCCGGAGAGCCGCCCAGCGCGTCGCGGAAGGCGGGGAGGAGCGGACGGATGACGCCGCTCAGGATGTTGGCGAGCACCAGGTCGAAGCGTCCGAGCTCCGCCATCATCCCCGGCTCCGCGAGCGCCTCCACGATGCGCACGCGGCCGGCCGTGCCGTTCTGCTCGATGTTCTCGAGCGCGTTGATGTTGGCGTCGGGGTCGTACTCCACCGCCACCGCCTCCGCCGCGCCCAGCCGCACCGCCGCGATGGCCAGGATCGCCGAGCCGGAGCCCACGTCCAGCACCCGGTCCCCCTCGCGCACCACGCGGTCGAGGAGGCGCAGGCAGCCGCGGGTGGTGGCGTGCTCCCCCGTGCCGAACGCCATCTGCGGATCCACGTCGAGCACCACCTGGCCGGGGGTGGCGCCCCACTCCGTCCACGTGGGCTTCACCACCAGCCGCGGCGACAGGACGCGCGGGGCCAGCCCCTGCTTCCAGGTGCGGGCCCAGTCCTCGTTCTCCTGCCAGTGCCAAGACAGCTCGGGCGACGCGCCGTCGGGAAGCGCGTCCGCGACAACCGTGCGCGCCTCTTCCACCAAAGCGTCCGCGTCT